>JBIJBR010000073.1:0-7525 GCA_044345135.1 Vampirovibrionales bacterium | reverse complement strand
ACACTGCATTTTAAATACTCCTTAATAGACTTAAGGAATATTATAACAGCTATTTAGTTAATTGTTTCAAAAAATAATATACGATGCTTTATAGCATAAAACCTAAGGGGTGATTTTTTGTGCGCTACTCCAGTGGGGCTAGCCTGTGGTGCCTAGTCCCAGTGCCACCCCTTCAATACTGGCAATGACGGCTCGTTGGTACGCTTCATGCACGGCGGGGGGGGTATTTTGATTACAGGCTCGAAACCGTTTCAGTAATTCCACTTGTAAAACGGTTAACGGGACAATATACGGTTGCTTTAAGCGATAGCCAATATTGTAAATCGTGGGCTGTTCCGCTTCAATGTGAACGTCTAAGGTTCTTAGCCACTGAAGGGTTAAGGCATGCTCGCGTTGAATCATCCCCAATATTTCTCGAGCAGGGGTCAGAAAGGCTTCCGTACTAAGGGATTCTACATAATGCGTGGCCAGTTGAATATCCGCCTGTTTTAAGGCATAGGCCGAATTACTTAACAAGACACTAAAAAAGGGCCAGTCACGCTTCATGCGTTTGAGAGTTTCCAAGGCTTCGCTTTCGCCGGCTTGGAAATGGGTCACGAAATAGTTCAACGCGTAGCCTAAGCCATACCAACCTGGCAGCATATGACGAGATTGAAACCAACGAAAGACCCAAGGAATGGCACGCAAATCTTTCAGGCTCTTCATTTCACGGCGCTTAGCAGGACGCGAACCAATCATCATTAAATCCACTTCGTAAGGCGTAACGGTTTGAAAGTATTCAACCAAACGCGGGTGTTCATGCATTAAGGCACTATACTGTTCATTAGAACGGTTGGACAACACTTGCATGTAGGTGGCCCATTCAGGATCTGCCTTGTCAATGCCTTGGCTATGATGCTGCAAGGTGGCACAGGCCATTTTCTCAAAATGGAAGAGGGCCGTGTCTTCTAAATTATAAAGGCGCGACAAGACTTCGCCCTGTTCGGTGATATCATGCCCATAATGCGCGGAACCTGAAGGGAGAGACGACACGGCCTTGGCGGTGGGGGTGCCTCCACGGCCGACGCTTCCGCCGCGACCATGAAAAAAGCGAAGCTTGACGCCGTATTGTGTGGCCACGCTTAATAAGGCTTCTTGGGCTTTGTATAGCTCCCAATTAGACGTGACAAAGCCACCATCCTTATTGGAATCGGAATAGCCTAGCATGATTAACTGAGTCTGGTCGCGTCCTTTGAGTTGGGCTTGATACGCGGGACTTTCAAAGAGCGTGGCCATCACGGTGGGCGCATTTTGAAGATCTTCAATCGTTTCAAAAAGCGGGACCACATTCATGTGGGATTCATACACCCCCTCACGATTTTTATAAAAAAGTCCTGCTGATTTGAGTAATAATTGGACATATAATAAATCGTGTGCATTTTGCGTCATGGAAATAATAAAGTTTTCCGTACTGGCATGACCTAAGGCCTGTTGTGCAAAACGAGCGGCTTGTAGAATATGCATTAATCGCCATTGAAGCCACTGAGAAGAGGCCTTTCCTTCACTGGCAGCTTCATGTTCCTGTGGGTCTAGCGTTTCTAAACCGAGCAACGAAAGGGGAACAATCCCGCGTTCATGAAGGAGGTGCGATTCCAACGCGTCCTGATACTGAAGGATACCTATCGTTTCAATACTGGGGATATTAAGCGCTTCTGTAATGCGTTGCCCCGCTTCTCTAACAGAAAGGGAGTCTTCTCTTAAATCTAAACTAGCGAAATAAAACCCGAACAAGTCGAGTTTAAATTGCAAGGCTTGCACGGCGTTAGACGCACTTCGGCAAAAGCCCGATTCGTTTAAGACTTCCGCCAATAGGGATAAATCGTCTGCAAAGCTTTGACTATTGAGATAGAGCCACTTAGGCAGCTTGACCAAGCCACGGCGTTCAAACAACGGTGTTTCCAAGGTCGACTGTAAGCGTTCACCCATTAAGTTCACCCATAAGCGAATCGGTTCACGTTGTACATCACCTTTGTAATGATGATACTTTTCAAAAGAGACGTCTTTAAGTGCCAGTAGCGTTTCTTCTAAACGGGCTTCTAAGCGAGGAGACAGTGAAACGTTGTAGAGCGAAATACTCAGCCGTGGGGCGAGTCGTTTTAAATCTTCGAGATAAAGCTTTAGCACCGCTTTATGTTGAAGCGAAAGCGCTTCTTTATAAACGGCTGGGTTTACGTAGGGGTTGCCGTCCATATCGCCACCTACCCAAGTCCCCAGACTTAATAAGGGTTGAGTAATATGCGTTAAACGGCAGCCTGTATTAGAAAAAGGCAGGGCATTTTCTTGAGGGGTATTAAGACAGCCTTCCAAGACGGTATCCAACATTTGATGAAAAATGGGTAAGGTACGGTACAAGGTACGCTCTAAATAACCCACCACGCTGCGTACTTCATCTCTTACGGTAGGGCGCTCCCAGCGACTATATTGGGTAAACCATAGCAATTCCACATCTTCCAATAAGGCCTGAACCCCTTGGTTAAAGGTAACTTCATTTTCAGCGTAATGCAAAGACTTGAGATGCACATACAATTGTTGTTGATGCCGTAAAATGGTTTTACGCAAAATTTTGGTCGGGTGAGCCGTCGCAACCAGTCGAACGCGCGTTTGCTTGAGGTCTTCAAAAAAGCGCTTTCTTGAAAAGTCGGGATGCTGGAACAATAGGGGAATCTGTGTTTTGAGTCGTTCTGTTGTAGAGTTGACTTCAAGGGTACTATGGTAACTTTCTGCAATATTGGTGAGGGTTAAAAACAAACGAAAAGCAGCACTGACTTTACGTAAGGTCGTGGCGACCGCTTCTTCAACCGCTTCAGGAGCATCCGCTTTTGATTGAGCATCTTCAATTAAGGCGCTTAAGGTGGCTTTGACGGCAGCTAAATTTAGAGCTGATTTGTCTTCATTCACCGAAAGACGAATGGCTTCAATATGTTGAAAAAAGGCCAGTCCTTCATGTTCTAGTAAGGTATGACCCAAAATACAGCCGAGTAGACGGACGTCATTCACAAAGGCCGTGGCAGGACCTTCTTCATAGGGGGTTTCGCTGGGATTAATATCCACTCGAGCGGTTTCAGGCAGTTGCTTCAGTAAGCTGATAAAGGCTTGCTTAATCGCCCGTTGTGTTGAAAAAGGAGGGGTAGAAAAAGGCGTCAACATTGAAAGTATCATAGACCTATTGATTCCATGGGGTTATTCGTTGTGGTCTTCCCACATAAAAACAGCAGTGAGTGGGTGTACAACACATTGAAGATGTTATGATCGGGTTCAACAAAAGATGTCACTAGTATAGCAGTACTCTTCTGTTTTGGGGGCTTAGGGTGCCGTCTTCTCGTCTTGATGAAGGTGAAGGGGTTCTGCGTCTAAGGAATCCAAATCCCCTAAGTCAGAATCGTCATGTGTTAATAGACTTTCCCAATCATCTAAATTCAGTTCCAGAATTTGCCCTTCTTCCTCCGCGGCATCGATGCCGAGATCTCCCGCAAGGTCAGTGTCACTGCTGAGTCGTCCTTCTTGGTGACGATCAAAATCGAGTTCGGAAGGCGTTCCTTCTGACCCAAGATAATCAAAGGGTTCTCCTCCAATGACGATGGTATCTCCGACTTTGGCCCCGTGGGCTTCAACGGCGTTAAAGACTCCCATCGATTTTAAAACGTGCCAAAAGCGACTTAAGGATTGATAATTGCCAATATCGGTAATACTTAACCAGCGTTCAATTTTGCCTCCCTTCACTTCAAAGACACGCTCCGTTTCGTTCTCATCTAATACATCCACCGTAAAGAAAGAATCGTCATTGGCGGTGGCCTTCGGATCTGCGACCACTTCAATTTTAGTGGTGTCAGGAGGAATACGTTCAATCAAGTCTAGTAATTCTTTTTTCAAGACCCCTAGCCCTAGGTTGGACACCGCACTAATGCCTAAAACGGGTTGACCTATTTTGATTTTAAAGTCTTCGATTAAATCATTAAAGTCGCTTTCATCCACGGCGTCTGCTTTGGTTAAGACAATAAGTTCGGTACGTTCACCCAAAACAGGGCTATAATGCTGAACTTCATTGCGAATGATTTCATAGTTGTCCCAAGGGGTGCCTCCATCTTGCGCGGAGGCATCCACCAAGTGTAATAAGACGCGGCAACGTTCCACATGGCGTAAAAACGCATGCCCTAAACCGACGCCTTCACTCGCCCCTTCAATTAAACCAGGGATGTCTGCCAAGACAATGCCGTCTCCACTTTCTTTACGCATCACCCCTAGGTTTGGTTCTAAGGTCGTAAAAGGATAATTCGCAATTTTCGGCTTGGCGGAAGACAAGACACTAATTAGGGTGGATTTTCCCGCATTGGGCATACCCAAGAGTCCAACATCCGCCAACATTTTTAGTTCAAGCGTGATTTGACGTGTAATGCCTGCTTCTCCAGGTTCTGCGTAATGGGGTGCTTTGTTATTGGCACTGGCAAAACGGGCATTGCCTCGTCCGCCTCGTCCGCCTTGTGCGACTAAAAACTGCTGCCCTTTTTGCGCCAAATCAGCAATCACCAAGTCGGTGTCTGCGTCTTTCACCAAAGTACCACAGGGGACTTCTAGAATTAAATCATCCGCGCCTCGTCCGTGCATATTTTTGCTCGCCCCTTTGGCGCCAACATCGCCTTCATAGCGGACTTTATAGCGAAAGTCTAACAAGGTTTGCATGTCATCGGTGGCTTGGAAGTAAACACTCCCGCCTCGTCCCCCATCCCCGCCCGCAGGCCCTCCATAAGCGACGTATTTTTCTTTGCGCCACGAAATCGCACCATTGCCTCCCGCTCCACTTTGAACGGTAATGGTGACTTCATCAATAAACATCATCATCATGCTAGCTAATCCTTTTATTATTATTCGTGGCGTAGGCATCATCATTAAGTAATGGGCTTTATGGTAGGCATCATAGTCTAAACAGGCTTCACTGTAAAATACAGCATTTTAAAGAGATAGGGGATTCATTATTTTAGACGCCTGCTAAAAATGTTTTGTCGTGGAGGTGTTTTGGTCTTTGACAAGGTATTTTTTTTTTGGTAGCCTAAGTCATCCTTCATCAGGGAGGCCCCATTTCTATCTCTTAACTCTTTAAAAAGGAAGTTCTATCTATGCCTGTTTCTTCTACGCCAGCGGACGCCGATACGATCTTTGATCCCCTGCTTCAAGTGGCGGATGGCTATAGTGCGAAGGAACTCTTTCAGCGGGCTTCAGGCTTGACGTATAACGACCTTATTCTTTTACCGGGCCATATTCATTTTGCGGTTCAAGACGTACAATTACAAAGCCGTATTTCTAAGAAAATTAGTCTTCATACCCCGATTATCTCTTCCCCTATGGATACCGTCACTGAAGCTCAAATGGCCATTCATATGGCCTTGTTAGGCGGTATGGGAATTATTCATTATAATAATACCATTGAAGAGCAAGCCCACGAAGTGCGTTTGGTCAAACGCTATAAAAATGGATTCATCACCGACCCTATCGTCTTGAGTCCTCAACACAGCGTGGCGGATATTGATCGTATTCGAGAAGAATTCGGATTTTCAGGTGTGCCCATTACCGACACAGGTAAAATGGGGGGGCAATTACTTGGGATTGTTACCAATCGAGATGTCGACTTTTTAACAGACCGCACCCAGCCGTTGGAACGGGTCATGACCACTCAACTCATTACCGCGCAAGAAGGCATTCCTTTAGAAGAGGCCTACGCCACTTTAGAAGTCTCTAAAAAAGGGAAGCTCCCGATTGTTAATGCTCAAGGGGCCTTGGTGGCCTTAATGAGTCGTACCGATTTACGTAAAATGCGAAATTTCCCCTTGGCCACGAAAGATGATCGAGGTCGCTTGATTGTAGGTGCTGCGGTGGGGACTCGTGAAAGTGACTGGGCACGTTTAGAAGCCTTAGTGGCGGAAGGTTTAGACTTGGTGGTCTTAGATTCTTCTCAAGGCGATTCCATTTATCAGCTGGACATGATTCGACGCATTAAAAGTTACTATCCTGATTTACAGGTAGTGGGGGGCAATATCGTCACCCAGCAGCAGGCGGCTCATTTGATTCAAGCGGGTGTGGATGGTTTACGCGTGGGGATGGGCGTCGGTTCCATTTGCACCACACAAGAAGTCACTGCCGTGGGTCGTCCACAGGCTACCGCCGTGTATCAGGTGGCTCAGTATGCAGAAGCTCAGGATGTCCCGATTATTGCGGATGGGGGGGTTTCAAACATTGGCCATGTCACCAAAGCACTCGCCGTAGGAGCTTCCGCGGTGATGATGGGTTCTATGCTGGCAGGAACGGCTGAAGCACCAGGGGAGTATTTTTATAAAGATGGCATTCGCTTAAAAAAATATCGCGGTATGGGGTCTAAGGAAGCCATGAGCAAAGGATCTAGTGTACGATACTTTGGAGAAAATAGCCGAATCTTAGTCGCTCAGGGCGTGTCGGGTTCTGTGGTGGACAAGGGATCCATTCGTCATTATTTGCCTTATATCATACAGGGTATTAAGCATGGTTTACAAGATTTGGGCGTGGAAACGGTGAGCCAATTGCATGAACGTCTACGTAATGGTCTTTTACGTTTTGAAAAACGCTCCGCCGCCGCCACTGCCGAGGGGGGCGTTCATAGTCTTTATAATTACGAAAAAACGATTGTATAAGGTTTTTTGCTCTCCTTCCCCCTTACTTAGTTGACAATGTATGAATGAGATGTTAAGATAAATTCTTACATTTTTAATTCTTTAAAATATACAAAATTACATTTTTTGAATTGGCTTGTTTCTACCTCGATTGACTTATGGTTACGGATTAAAATTAGGTTATTGATATGCGTCCCCTTGCTTCTTATGCGTCTTCCTCAACATATACTCCTCCCCCCTCTATTCAGCGTAATGGAGCCTTTGAATTGTATATTGGAAAAGCTCAAGACGTTGAAGAACGTTTGTCTCAACGTAAGCAGGGAAAAGATACGGTAGGACAATTAAGCTTGAGTGCCAATGTGGTTGAAAGTTCGAATAATTTGGCGTATCCCGACGAAGAGTCTCTTTTAGATCGTACCTTATTTCCTTATATCGATTTTAAAAATGCAACGCGAAACGGCCAATTTGGATCTAGAGCCTCTTTTGTTTATCCGTTAAAACTCCCCGTTGCCCCTCATACGTCTTTAGATTCAGCGGACAAAGAAATCAAAATTGGGGTTTATATCAGTGGTCCAGATTTACCCCAATTTTTAAATAGAGTGGGAGAAGAAGAGTGGAATCGGGTGGTGAAGCAATCCCCTGATAAAATCACTCAATACGCTTTAGAATTTGCAGAAGACACACCGAAGGATTCTGAAAATAAACCGATTCATTTAGAAGAAGTTTCAAAATTTTCTCAAACGACGCCTCGTTTAAATCGTTTGGCTTAAGCGTTGATTTAGGTGTTGATGTGTAGACCTTTAAAAGACACTCACCTTAAGACATTAAGCGAATTCCTAAGGCAATGCGAG
>JBIJBR010000100.1:0-6072 GCA_044345135.1 Vampirovibrionales bacterium | reverse complement strand
GTAACATTTTATTTTTCAAGCGCACCGTTTGGGCTTGAGGGGGCTTTATCTAAACATGGATTTATTGTAATCTAAGCAAACTTTGTTCCAGACGCCGTTCTCTAAACCCTCTGACTATAAAATAAGGAAATACCCTAATGACTACTCTCTCTCGTTTTTCACCCTCCCTGCCCTATGCCCCCCTGAACACCCAGCATGCTCAAGCGCAACGCCTGAGCCTCCCCACCCCTAAGGCACACGCGCAACGCCAAGGACTAGAGCTGATTAATCCTGAAGCGCTTCAACAGGTCAAAGATAAGATGATCACACAAGGGGAGCAATTTGTAAAAAATGAAGCTCTCGCAATTAGAGATCGCTATGACTTAAGTACTCAATCAGCTGAAACCCTAGAACAGTTAACCCCTAGCGACACTATTGTTTCAAAAAATCTACTTAACAAATACCTAGGCTCAATAAACGTGTGGCACTTAGAACCACCGCAAGAGGAACTCCTAAGGACTCTAATAAGCAGAAACAGAGAGGCTAAACTAGATGAGCTTTCCACATTACTTAAGGACCGTAGAAAGGCGGAAATAATCGTTAAGACAAGATTAGACAATGACGAGATTGCTGCTTACCCAGACTACTTAGTAAGATTAAAGTATCTTCATTCTATGATAGAAAAACTTACAAATGACGTTAGCCCAGAAGAAGCCCAAGAAGTCGTTTTACAAAAAGACTTAGTCCTGGGTAGATCTGATATAAGACCTGACATGTTACAAGAAGAAATTGATGGCTTACTGACAGCATTTAAAGGAAAGGATTTGGCACTGAGTGTTCAAGATTCTGGCAGTATTGACTACCCTAGCTTCACAGTCAAGCTAGGCCCAGCAGAGCGAACTCGTAAACGCTTGATAAAACAAGGATTATGGGATGAAGCAGGTTCAGATCAAGACAATGCTGTTTTACTTAAAGAAAGAGGATACCCAGAACTCTCCTATGCCCTTTCCCCTCAGGCAAAGGATGCCCGTAGTCGTCGCAATATTGACTATGTACCAAAGGGGTATAGTCCTGAACACACACGCTCTGAAGACTACTACGAGACAAAAGAACGTCTCTACCAACCTAGGCGTATGTTTGATCAAACATTTGGTAACCTAAGGGGCTTGGATATACCAAAAGCCCTTAAAGAGCTTGAAACAATATAGTCCTAGGTGATATGTACTAGACTGTCGCCAGATTAAACTCTGCTGGCGTGTAACGATTTTCACCCAGCGCCCCCTTTTTTCTCTCCCTCTATCAATCACCCGAAAGGTAAACACTCATGTCGATCTCCTCTACGCCCTATGCACCCTATGCGCCCGCTTCCTCCTACTCGTCCGCTACACCCCGCATGGCCCCCAAGGCCAACACTCAGCGTGAAGGGGTAATGATGAACCCTGAGGAAGTCGAACAAGCGATTAATCACTTACGCGCCAATGCACCGCTCATTGCTAAGAAGGTGCAAGCAGAACTGGATCAACTCAAGAAGAACTCTACTCCAGTTGTAGTCAGTGTCCTCACGCCTAACAAAAGGCATCAGTCTATCCAGCTACAGATCTTAGGCGGAGCATTTAATCAAAATACACATTTGTCAAAGCTACTGCAAGGAACAGCATTTTTATCCAACACTAAGCGTGGCACCGCTCTGATCACTATCCCCATTTCAGTCCAGCAAACGCTAGAAGAGACAGAGCAGATATTCCAAATGGTGAATACCGTGCTTTCTAAAATGAAGCTCTAAAGGATTTTCACCAAGCGCGCTCCCCCTTTTTTCCTCCTTCCCTCTATCAATCACCCGAAAGGTAAACACTCATGTCGATCTCCTCTACGCCCTATGCGCCCGCTTCCTCCTACTCGTCCGCTACACCCCGCATGGCCCCCAAGGCCAACACTCAGCGTGAAGGGATACAATGGGTAGGACGGGAACTCCCCAACGCCAAAGAAAGGCCGATTATAGGTGACCCACGTTTCTATGAAAAGCTTCTAGAAGGATCTTTTAAAAGGGACTACGCTCAAGTAGTGGAGCAATTAAAAAATTTCTATGGATGGACTCGTGAGGATTTGGGGAGACTCCTAAAACAACGCGATTTCCTCACAGAATTACAGGCCCCCTTCGAGGGGACGATTATCCTTCATCCTGAACAAAGCGCCACGTCGGGGGAAGCACTTCTCCCCAGCTTTAAATTTGCAGGCGCTTTTGGTGGACTGGGGAATCCGCCTTTGAGTGAGGTTCGTGCTTTATCTGCTTCTGAAAAGAAAACAGGGATGAATTTGCAAAACATCATTACACGAGTGGCCAAAGACGAAAATGGAAATCTAATTGTACCCAGTCAAAATTTAGAAAAATCAAAATTTTGGAACGACGATCAACCACACGAAACACTCCCACCGAAAGCCCATCGCATTGTAGATTCCCTTGGGGTTCCCCTTACTGGAAACCCCGAAGAGGATATACAAGGACTCCGTGATGCTTGGTATACCCTAAAGGCTTACAAAGAAACCCCTCCCGTAGATAAGCTTACTGCTCAAGAGCGATACGACTGGGTTAGTGGTGTAGTAAAGACGGAAAAGGCTGAAAAAGCCCTAAACCTGCAGGGGTAAGTTTAAGATTTCTCAAACGTCTGAAAGCAAGTCCCTTTATTGAGGGACTTGCGAGCAGGGGAAGGCTTGGTTTATTCACGGTGCGTGCTATAATAAACGCCTATGAAGAAAATGAGTTGTCCTGCTTTTGGAGTCTTTCCGGTTCACGCGTGGCCTTGGCCTGTCGTGTTGCTGGGTCTTGCCCTGCTTTTGAGTCTGTCTCCCCCACCTTTAGAAGCACGCCTCTTCAAACCCACAAGTCCCCCAAAAACGCGCCTAAGCTTTGTCCCCGCCTTGCTTACCCCGTATGACAAAATTGTGGCCCCCTCCGCAAAAGCCAACTCTGGCTCATTGGGGGGGCTCTCCACCGAAAAAGAAGACGTCGTCACCCTAGATGGTGTGTCCCCCCCTCAAAGTTTGGATGCCTTACGCCGTGCGCCGCAAGCCAATATCGCCTTAGTCCCCCGCCTTTCCGTTAAAACCATTAAAGACGCAGAGGCCTTAGGGGCCAGTGTCACCTTGATTCAACTTCAAAACGAAGTCGCGGAAGCAGATTTAAAGCATTTATGGCAAGCCACCATTGAACGTAACGAAGTCGTGCGCTTTGCCTTGGAAAAAATTGCGTTGCCTCCTGAACGGCATATGACCCATTCCAGCGAATTTTTACGAAAAACGCTGAGTGTCCTGATTACAGGAGCCGCCTTGGCCAGCAGTACGGTGGCTCCCATTGGGGGCTATGAAAGCATGGGCGTGATGACTGGCAGTCAAGTGGCTCAAAATTTCGTGATGGGGCGAAACAAGCCTATTAGCGACTTAAGTCCCACGGAACATATTCAACTCTCTTATTTAATTGATGATTTAAAAGAAAGCTTGGTGGAAGAATATCACCGTTACCAAGCAGCCCTGATTATGCTGAATCAATTACAAAACGAACAAGCCCGCGAAGAAGCGCATTTTCAAAAATTTCAAGCGGACCATGACCCCACCCAGCGTTTTTTAGCGATTCAGCGTTATTATAAATTTCGCGCACAGTTACAAAAAGTAGAAACCCAAGCGCAAGACGCCCGTATTCAGCTAGAACGTATCGCAGGGGCCAATGCCGTTGACACGCTTGCCATTGGGATTCGTCCTCACGCGTCTCATGTGGTGCTGGAAACCCCTGTGGTGAAAAAAGAAGTCGCACAATCACGCGTTTTTCAAAGTAAAACCCCTCGCGTTTCCAGTCCCCCCCAATCGCCCCAAAGCCAGTCTAATGGCGGGGTTCCTGCAAGCCCCCTCCCCTTAATGGAGGATGCCGCCTTATGAGCCCTTTCATCACGCGTCGTTTTTATGGAGCGCCTCTTCTAAGTCTATTCTTTTTAGGGGTAAGCGTGCTTTACTCCCTGCCACTTACGCAAGCCTCCCCCGTGACTCCCCAACAATTAGATGTGTTGAAATCCAAGAATACCGCATGGGCGGATTCACAGAAGGCGTCCCAAGAAAATGCTTATACGAATTTGGATCGGCATTATCACCAGCAAGTCACCGCCTTTATGGAAAGTCTTCCTCCGTCACAACAGCGGGTGCTCCTTCAACACGAACAACAATGGACGGCCTCCACTCAGCGTATTCGAGAAAACACCTTAGATGCGGCGGAGACGCAAAATCAAGATTTAAACATGCTCTGGCAAGCCGCGGTTTACCGTAGTCAACCCATTCGCTATGCCATTGAAAAACTCAGTCGCCAAGATGCCAGCGGCAAGCCGAGTCGTCAAAAAAACCGTACCAAGCAAGTCGTCAATGGCTTGGCACAAGTGGGTGGCGCAGCGACCTCCATTATGACAGGCACCCCTGTCGGTTTATTGTCGGGGGCTTTGGTGAATGACATTATTGCCCAAAGTAATAGCTCCAACAACAAACCCGTGACGGATGCGGACATGGTGATTCTCGCGCGCGCCGTTGACACCTTGCAACAAGAACTCTTGACGCTTTATCTCAACTATAAAGCCGCTGAAGATCGTCTGTCTTTACAAGCCAGCCAATACCAGATTTTAGAGGCCACTTACCAACTGGCCCAAGACCAAATCGCTCAAAATAAAAATAAAAACATACAAACACACACGACCAATACAGACATCACCGCCACACAGCTGATGCAATACATGCTCAACGAAGCCAAAGCCTCTCTTAACGAAGCGGAAACGGCCTTACAACAAAGCAAGCACGACCTCGGACTTAAAGTAGGGCCAGAAGCCTTAGCACTGGTAGAGGCACACCACTAGAGCATCTTGGCGATTCCTCCATTTAGGTCGCCCTCTTTAAAGCGGTTAGAGTTAGCCCATCAAATTGAGTTGTCGCCCCGCATTTTTAGGGGGAGTAATAGACCCATCATTCACCCATGCCTGAAGCATCTTCACTTCAGAAGCGGAAGGAGCCTCCACAGGCTGCTTTACCCCTTGAGGGTTACGATGAGACGCCGACGTGTTTTTAGACGTGGGCGTATTGACACCCAATTGATTTCTAGAAAGACCTGAAGAAGGTAAAAAAGTCATAGTTCACTACTCTTTTACAATATTTTTAAGTAAAACACTATGTTGATAGTACGTAAATAACTATACCACAGGAACCCCTATTTCAACAAAAAATGTAACACAACTGTAACAAATGGAGGAGTCCGTGGCGATCGCATGACAAAAACGTATGAAATCTTCATCCCCATACCTCAAGTGATTGAATCTATTTCACCAAGACTAGCCCTTTTTAAACATCATCCGTCAAAATAGAAGAAAGAACCCTTTAAATGATGAAAAAGACTGGATGCCCCATGTCTCAGCAAGAAGAAACACGCCTTTTACTGTTGCCTTGGACATATGATCGTGAAGATTCGCATCTCGCTAACTTTATGGATGTCTTACATTTTCTACTCAATTTTTATAGTTCCCTGTGGCAGAATAACACGACAGACAACCGCATTCGTGGTTTGACTCGCACCCTGCAAGAAAAATGGGATAGGCACAGTTCCATTGAAGAAGACGGCCGTAACAGTGATGCGTTATTAAAACAATTGGCCGGGATCCACCATACCCGATTTGTCGTGGGAGGACACGTTCAATGGGTTCCTCAAACCAGTGACGTCAACAAAATCGATCACTTATCTCTAAAAATGTTGCTCTATGACACGGTTGAAAAAGAATGGGTCTTGAAACGTGAGTTCCCCCTCAAGCATTTTGAACCCTTACACAACAAAAAAACTGATTTTGCTCCCGTCGATTGGGCCTTAGGAAAGCTCTTAAAAACCATTTCATCCCACTTACTCACCTTTATAAATGCGGAAGATGCTCCACTCTATTTCAAAGCACTCCACGACTTTACGCTGGCCACACCGTATACTGTTTTAACCCAACTCAGTGAAGTCGAAAAACTCCCCACCGCAAGTAAACGTGCGGAACGCTACAGCGAACTGATTAAAGAGCATCCCAACGATGCCTTACT
>JBIJBR010000072.1:0-7587 GCA_044345135.1 Vampirovibrionales bacterium | reverse complement strand
GATTCGCGAAAACACCGTTCTTGCTAAAGAAAAGGAGCCCTCTCGAATACAAGTGACGCGAAATGACGGCGATGAGGAGTTTTCACAAACGGTTGACATCAGCAAGAACAAAACCACGAAGGTTTTATGGAATGGTGACGGGAACAAGGCAACGATTGATCAGAATGGCATAGGCAGTACCTACACGAACCTTGGAAACATGGATCTTGAGATTGGGCCTTTAAAAAATAGCCATGTTGATCTGACGCCTTCCGACATTCTAGGTGCTGAGAGGGTTACCGTAAAGGGATTAAAGGACGGATCTGTCGTAAACGTTAAGGCCCATCCCGACAAAGAGACACTCAATTTAAATACGCAGGGGCGATTTGATCAGTTCACTGTAGAAAATAGTAAGAGTCCCGACGGTCGCCTAACAATCGAAAACGGAAGTACAAAAGGCCCTTATATAATAGACTCTCAACTTCAAGTCAAGGGTGATCTAGGTCCAGAGAGTATCATTATGGAGAATGTTACGCTAAACAAAGGCACTGATTTAACTGCATCTACCGTTACAATGATTGATTCGGCCACACCAAAAACCCCGTTGGGATCCTTACGTATCGCAGGACATCGTGATGCAATGTACCGAAATGATACAGATTTAGTTCAATTGAGAGCAAATAACGTCCTGATTCGAGGAAAAAATACCCAAATAGATGGAGGACGTATTGACGGAAAAGACGTACACATCACTCTAGAAGAGAAAGCTTCGATGAATAATATGCGTCTGGAAAATGATGCAAGCGATAATATCACTTTACTTGGTCCTTCATCGCTCCCCAATGCCCGCATCGTCCACACCATTGGTCAGCCTGTGGAACCTTTGAGGTATCCTGTTTTATCTAAGGACGCGAGTCTTTATGGGTTGCGCGTCGAAGGCAGAGGAGTGCGAGGGTTCTTCGAAAACATAGGATATTGGTGGCAAGACGTCACAGGGAAAAGTAACCACCACAAGAACTCCTAAAAGCCTCCGCGGTTGGGCCACGACTGAACATGAAAGACTCCCCAGTGGGTAGACTCCTACTAACTGGGGATCTTTTTGAAGAGTGTGCCGTTAAACGCCCCTGCATGGCTTGTTTCTCCCTAAACTCGTGTTACACTAATTAAGCTGCATAATCGTTTTTATGCCACTTATTAGACACCAGAATGCAGGAGAATTCCCCTATGACTCAAGCCACGACGTCCCCCGCGTGTTCGCTTAACCCCACTCAGCCCGTTAACGTCCCCATTACCGTCGCGCGTGGTGACGGCATTGGCCCTGAAATTATGCAGGCCACCTTGGATGTACTCAAAGCCGCAGGCGCGAGAATCGACATTGAAGAAATTGAAATTGGTGAAAAAGTCTACGGCCGTGGCCATTTAACAGGGATTGAAGACTCGTCTTGGGAAAGTCTTCGTCGTACCAAAGTCTTTTTAAAAGCCCCGATTACCACGCCTCAAGGCGGTGGCTTTAAAAGTTTAAACGTCACCACGCGTAAAACCTTGGGCCTATACGCCAATATTCGCCCCTGTGTTAGCTATTCCCCTTTTGTCGACACCAAGCACCCTAAAATGGATCTCGTCATTGTGCGTGAAAACGAAGAAGATCTCTACGCAGGGATTGAACATCGCCAAACGGATGAAGTCTACCAGTGCTTAAAGTTGATTTCTCGTCCAGGGACTGAAAAAATCGTTCGTTATGCCTTTGAATACGCCCGTAAGCATAACCGTAAAAAAGTCACGTGTTTTGCCAAAGACAATATCATGAAACTCACCGATGGCTTATTCCACAAAGTCTTTGACGAAGTGGCCACGGAATATCCTGAACTTGAAAACGAATTCTGGATTATCGATATTGGCGCCGCCAAAATGGCGGATACCCCTGAAGCCTTTGACGTGATTGTCATGGCCAACTTGTATGGCGATATTTTGTCTGACGTGGCGGCTCAAATTGCAGGGTCTGTCGGTATTGCAGGTTCCGCAAACATTGGTGAACATGGCGCCATGTTTGAAGCCATTCACGGTTCCGCACCACGTCGTGCGGGGCAAAATGTGGCCAACCCTTCAGGTTTAATGCTAGGCGCGGTGCAAATGTTGGTACACATCAACCAGCCTGATATTGCCACGCTCTTCCACAATGCGTGGCTAAAAACCATGGAAGACGGTATTCACACCTATGACATCTATAAAGAAGGCGTGTCCCAACAAAAAGTAGGGACTCAAGAATTTGCACAAGCCGTCATTGAACGCTTGGGTCAAAAACCCGCCACCTTAAAGGCCGTTCATTACGAAGCCAAAGTCGAAGAAACAGGGGCGCCCAAAAAGCTCTATACCCCCACGGTTCCTGCGAAAAAGGAAACGGTTGGTGTGGATATTTTCTTACACTTACGTGAACCGAACATTGAAGAAGTAGCCGCTCAGCTCACCAAGGCGGGCTTGCCTCAACTCCCTTTGCAAATCATTTCTAATCGTGGTCAAAAGGTGTGGCCCAATGGATTTGCGGAAACCTTCCATACCGATCACTGGCGTTGTCGTTATGAAAATAAAGCGGGTGAATCAATTACGCACCAAGACATCACCACCGTCTTAAATAATATCAGTGCCGCAGGGTTTGATTTTATTAAAACGGAAAACCTATGCACCTTTGACGGGGAACAAGGCTGGACAGCCGTTCAAGGCGCTTAGGCGCTTGTCGTTTGTCATTTAAAGTCCTTCAAAGCGGAGCGTTTATCACGTTCCGCTTTTTTAGTGATCCGTTTTTCGAAAATCCGTCGTCAATAAACGAGACAAATCCCGATACTCATTCAGAATGGCCAAATCTTGACGAATTTGAACAAAATAACGTTGATACGCCAAGGCTTCTTCATCCAAATCATTCTGAAAGGGACGCTGTACAATGTCGGGACGTCCTTGCACTTGCAACAGTGAGCGTAATTCTTCCAAATGTTCCGTCAAACGAGACAAGGACCGAAAGCTCGCTAAAGTGCTATAGCCTTGAGGAGCCTCCGCAAAACGATGATGATATAGCAGTAAAATATTGGCAATACGGGCCGACAAATACTGCACTGAAATTTCATCCTTACCCATATCCGCTTGTGTAAAAAGGGTGGTAAACGCATCCAAAGACGGCCACAACGTAGACCATTGCTTCACATACTGTTGATATTGTTTTTGAGACAACGTTGAAACAGGTAAAGCGGTCACCCCAGAAGGTTTCGACACGGACTCCATCGGGAAGACAGGGTTCAAATGAGATTGAATCCCTTGTTGAAAGGCATAAGGAATCAACGCTTCACTGACGGGAGGCACCTTGGCGGAGGGTGTTTTTTCAAGCGCCTGCGTATGGAGTGCCCCAAGACTCATCAGTCCCCAAAAGCCTGCGACATAAAAGCCCCCTATGACTTTTTTTGCCAAAGATCTTGAAAAAAAGCTTAAATACGGCGTTGAAAAAAGCATCAGATGAGCATGACCTCCATTAAAAGCTCTATCGACGGGCTTCAATAAAAGCGACAAGCCCGTCATGCCTCTAGGGGAAAAAAATCCACAGAGGCAAGGTCAAAGCCACTGCATTTACCTAGTATTTCTTTTTCAGCCACTCTCCATGAATGGCAAAGGAGCCGTCCGTCACGACCTTTTGATGCTCACGAAGTCCCTGTACCGCGACCAAACGATCACTGGCTTCCCCTAAAACCGTCACCTTATTCTGCCTAAATTGTCGAGTACTCGACTGAACATACACCACTTTTCGATCCCCAAAGGTTTGCACCGCCGTTTTCGGAATCAAAATCCCCGTTTGTTGTCCCACTTCAATACTCACACGCGCAAATAAATTAGGTTTAAGCCACTGCTTCGCATTCTGGACTTGAATCCGAACATCCGCCGTACGGGTATCGGGATGAACTTCAGAACCAATAATGGTAATCTTCCCCGTTAAATGCTCATGGGGGCGACCATCTAACTGTATTTTAACCGCTTGGCCCGCATGCAAACGAATTAAATCTTTTTCAAACGCTTGGGCCACCACCCACACTTGACTTAAATCGGCAATGGTTAAAATTTCCGTATTGGCTTCCACCCATTCGCCAGGGTTGGCATTTCGTGTGGTGACAATCCCTCTTTTTAAGCTTTTTAAGTACACCCGCGGCTGTAATGTTTTACCACTCGCCACTTGATACGCACTCCCTAAATCTGCCCCCATCAGCTGTAATCGCTTATCATACACATCAATCAACGCATGACGTTTTTGACGAATCGAACTAAGTTGTCGCGTAATTTTTTTCAAATTGGTTTGAGCCATTTCATAATCGGCCTTCGCGGAGACCTTCCCTTCAAATAAACGTTTTTCTCGTTCAAAGGAAGACGTTGCAAATTGTTTGTCCGTTTCCACTTGTAATTCGGTTGCTTCTAAATCCAATAAGGTATTTAAAAGTTCCGTCTGCGTATCTCCAATTTCTTTAGAATACAGCGTAACCAAAGTATCTTGCGGGTGAACCAGTTCTTCTAAATTAACCGAAATATGTTCAATACGGCCTGCGACAGGTGTACCGATATGTAAGGTTTGATTAGGAATGGCTTGAATCACCCCTGTTAGTGACATCCACACAGGCGTATGGCTTTCAATGGATTCAGCCGTCTTAAAATCCAGATTTTTCACTTGCCGAGGAGACAAAGTCACCAAATTTCCTTCATTTCCATGAGAGGCGTCTACTTTTTGCGCTTCCCCCAACACTTCGGGGGGCTTGATTCCTGAAGGATTACAAGCACTTAAGCTCAGCAAGGATACACCGACTAATGTCAAACACCACAGGTTTCGTATTGAAAAAGTAGGTATCATTGGGGAGGGACTCCTGTTTTGGCGGACGGTAAACGAGAAAGAGAAGAACGAAATTGCAAAAGCAAAGCGGGAATAATTAAAGGCAAAAAGATGGTTGATAAAATAAGCGAACCAATAATGGCAATGGCAAAGGGCTTTTGACTTTGAGCCCCAATTCCATTAGACAAGGCCGCGGGCAAGAGTCCCAAAATAGCCACCAAGCCTGCCATTAAAATAGGACGTAATTTTTCCACAGCACCCTTAAAAATGGCCATAAGCGTTACGCTTTCAGACGCTTGTAAAACGGCTGAAATTAAAATAATACTATTCTGCACCGAAACCCCCGCAGCTGCTAAGAAGCCTACCCCTGCCGAAACAGAAAAATACGTCCCCGTCAGCCACAAGCTCAGTATTCCACCCACCAAGGCAATCGGAATGGCAGACAAGGCAATCAAACTTAAGCCCATATTTCTAAAGAGTAAGAGCAACAACAGAAAAATAGTCACCAACGTAAGCGGCGCCACCACCATGAGTTTACTATTGGCTTCTTGTTGCTTGTCATATTGTCCTGCCCACACCACCCGATAACCTTCTGGTAAAGTCACCGTTTGCTTAAATCGTTTTTGAGCGTCCTGCACCGCACCCCCCAAATCTCGCCCACGGACATTGGCCACGACGTTCACCACGCGTTCATTTTGAAAGCGATTAATCAAATAAGCCCCACTGTCTTCTTTAATATGTGCCACATTATGAAGTGGAATGCTCCCTCCATTAGGCAACTGAATCAACAAAGTATGCAAGGCGTGTTGACTAGAGCGGTCTTCTGGATTTAAACGCAACACAACGTCAAAGCGCCTTTCCCCTTCTTGCACCTGAGTAATGACTTGCCCCCCCACGGCAATCTGCACCGTTTCTTCCACCGAATCAATACTTAATCCATAGCGATTCAAGGCGTCTCGATCCAATTCAATACGATATTGAGGTTGTCCCAAAATACGATCTCGACTCACATCTCTCATGCCTGTCGTGTGATTAAAGACTTCCACGACGTCTTGCGCCACGTGTTGTAAGGTATTTAAGTCAGAACCAAAAATTTTCAAGGCCACCTGTGCTTTGGCACCTCCTGAAAGGGCCTCATCCACATTGTCTTGAATATATTGAGAAAACATGGTTTGAAGCCCCAAAATTTCATCCAAACTCTGATCCATGGCCGTAACCAAAGCTTGTTTATTTTCATGCCATTGCGGGCGCCAACGCTTGGCGGGATACAAATCAATCAAACACTGAATATTACTCGGTAAATTAGGATCCGTCCCATCATCGGGAGAGCCCACTTGGGTCACAATATTTTTGACTTCAGGATAAGCGGCCAGTATGCGCCTAATGTGATCCGCCGTTTTCGTGGCTTGGGGTAAAACCGCACTGGTGGGCAGAATATTGGCCCGAAGCCAGATGTTTCCTTCATCCAACTGAGGCAAAAATTCACTGCCTAACTTGCTCGTCACCGCCAAGCCCAAGAACATCAGGAGCAACGTCACCCATAACACCATTTTTTTATACCGTAGCGTGCTTAAAAGTAAACGCTTATAGCCCTTGGTTAGAAGGTCTAAGACAACATTTCGTCCTTCTTTATAAGGCTTTTTCGTCATAAAAAAGGATACCAAAATCGGCACCAAGGTTAAGCTGGCGAGTAAGGCACCAAATAAAGCCAAATTCATGGTAATGGCCAAGGGGTGAAATAATTTACCCGCCACCCCTGTAAAACCAAAAATAGGAATAAAACCTAAACCAATCACCAAAGTGGCCACCGTAATCGGGCGAATCATTTCTAACGTAGATTGTTGTACCAAGGCGATACGGTCTTTTTGACTCAAGTCACGACCTTTTTGACTTAAGCGATGCACCAAATGTTCCACCATCACCACCGTGCCGTCTACAATCATACCAAAGTCAATAGCCCCTAAGCTCAATAAATTCGCGGGCGTATCCAAAAACGTGAGTCCACTAAAAGACACCAATAATGAAAAAGGAATGACCGACGCACAAATCAAAGCCGCTTGCCAGTCTCCCAAAAAAATCAACAAGACAATTAAAACCAGTCCAATACCGTGCAGTACATTTTCTCCAATGGTTTCCATGGTCCGCCGCATCAGTTCCATACGGTCATAAAGAGGCTTCATGAGCACCCCTTTAGGCAATTTATCCCGAATATCGGGCAAGGCTTGATAGAGGGTATTTAAGACTTGGGCGGGATTTTCACCTCGTCGCATCAAGACAATGCCCATGACCGCATCCCCATCCGCATTTTTACCCACTTGACCCAAGCGTAAGGCAGGCGCAACGTTAACGGTGGCCACGTCTTCCAAGCGAATGGGCGTGCCTGTTTCGGCATTGGTTTTAATCCCGATATGTTTAAAATCTTCAATATTGTTGATTAAACCCAAAGCGCGCACCGCAAAGGCTTGATGATTCACATCAATCGTATTGGCCCCTGTACTGCCATTAGCCTCGGCAATCGCGTCCATGACTTCTTCTACCGAAATATCATAAGACTTCAGCTGCGCGGAATCCAGCTGAACTTGGTAGGTTTTTCGAGGCCCCCCAAAGCTGGTCACATCCACCACACCAGGCACTTGGCGAAAGGCTTTTTCCATTTCCCATTCTTGCAAGGCTTTTAAGGAGGTCTTGTCATAATAGGACGATTCCAAGGTATAGCGAAAAATTTCACCAATCGGGGTGGCATCAGGATCCAAGGC
>JBIJBR010000101.1:0-6042 GCA_044345135.1 Vampirovibrionales bacterium | reverse complement strand
GACTTTTGGCAAAACGAACCTGTTCCACCGCCATATTCAACACTTCTTCACGCGTTTTATGGAGCTTGGCTTCAATGTGAATATCAGACGTGGCAATAAACGTATGAATACGCGGTTTCTTGGCCACTTTAACCGCATCCCACACGGCTTGAATATCCGATTTCATACACCGAGCTAAGCCCGCGATGGTAGAATATTCAATGGTTGCCGCGATTTCACGTACAGAATCAAAATCCGCTTGAGAAGAAGCGGGAAAGCCTGCTTCAATAATATCGACCTTTAATTGTTCTAATTTTTTCGCAATTTGTAATTTTTCATAGGGATATAAAGAAGCCCCTGCGGATTGTTCACCATCTCTTAACGTGGTGTCAAAAATACGGACGTGAGGGTCTAAATCAGGGTACTGTACCACACCGACGTCGTTGATTTCAAAGGAAGAGGAATTGGTCATCTAGGGAGCCTCTATATTTACTAAAATACTAACTCATCATATCTTGGATATACGACATAGGCAAGCGAAACCTAAGCCCGTAGACCTTATAATTCTAGGCTTTTTGAACTCCACCTCAAGTCGTTTTAGGCGTCATTATTTTCTTCTAGGACCGTGGCGTCACAAAAAAGAGCATAGTCACAAAAATCACAATAGGCAGGGTGGGGGTTGGCTTTAAATAACTTGTCATGCCATAAGGGTTGAAGCACCTTGTCTTGAAACGCGTTGAGCCACTCTTTTTGTTCTTGATGAAAACGCGGTACGTCAAAAGGCACCCAAACAGAGCCTGTAGAGTTTTCTTGAGGCGAGCGTAACATTTGCAGACCCGCTTCTGCAACAGATGACTGAGTATGAGCTTCATACAATAAAAGATAAAGCGGTAATTGCCAATACCTGTCTTCCGTCACCTTAGGGTCATAGCCTGAAACGGTGGGAGGCTTTAGAGGCAAGGCATCGATCACCGTATTCACCTTGTCTTGACGCGTTTCTTCTCTTTGAGAAAAAGCCCGTTTAGAGGTTTTATAATCCACCAAGCGTCGGGATCCTGCTGCATCATGATAAATCGCATCAATAGAAATTCGCCAATTAAATCCTGACAGTTCAGGTAAAAAAGCCCCATTTAGTCGATATTCAGCATCGACTTGTGTGGGGATTTTATTAAAAAAGCCTTCTTCTTCTAAACTGTTTACCGCATTTAATAAATGAGTCACCCACCGTTGTCGTCTCACGACAGGGGCTTGGGCATAAAATTGAAACGCGCTATGGGTCAACAATGCTTCAGGAGGAGGAGCCTCAAGGGGTGGATCATTACGTAAACAGAGTGTTACCCAGTCTCGCAAGGCTTCCGCTGAAAAAGGGAGCGTCCCACGATTAACAGCCTGATGAAACAGTTCCATAATTTTGTGAAAAAGTACGCCCTTCACCGCCGTGTCTTTAAAGGGCAGGCTAAATTTAAAGCGACTGTAATACATTTTTCTTGGACATTTAAGATAGCTGTCGACATCCGTTGGACTTAAAGAAGTCGCATTGAATTGCCCATAACTGGCGTAGCGTTCGATATCCGACGGCTGATTTTGCTGGGCGTCTTGAATGGCAGTCGCTAAATCTTTAAAAAGAGGAGGGGGGAGGTCTTCGCTAGAGAAAGCTTCCCCTTCCTCTGGTGCTGTTTCTTTTTTAAAAGGAGAAGCAGAGGCTTCAACAGAATAGCTTTGAAGCAAAGGATGAATAAAATAATGATAAAGCGATACTTGCGCCTCTGAATATCGAGACCGTTCATCTTCTGAAAGCAGCAAGGTCACGTGGGGAGCTCCTGCCAAACGATGCACCAGCGTTTCCAAATACGTCAAAGCCTCCTGACTGTCTTGCAAACGAGAAAGTAAGAGGGAAGCTTGTGGGGATGAGCCAGACGCGGTTTTTAGCGTATCTAAATGGGTATCCAAGCCTGAAAGACGGGAAACGGTAGGAAATAAACCCAGTACTAGCACATGCTCCAAGTGGGGAGGGGGGACTTCATCTAAGGTATAGCATTTAAAAAAGGGCGCTGATGTCTGATGGTCGAAGGCCGCTTTTTCAGAACCCGCTTGAAAATAAGCCAGTCGTTCTTGCATCCAATGTACCCAAGCCTTCGCGGGGAAAGGGAGGGCGTCGTTTTTCCATAAGGCGTTGAGTTGAGCTTCCGTCTTTTGAAGGTGTCCCCATCGTTTAGACCAAATAGAACTTTCGACTCCACCCTTTTCCCAAAGTATTTGCCATTGCTTTAAAGCCTCTGTCAAAGGAGTCGTCCCTTTTGTGGGGACGCGTCCTAAAAGGGTACTAAACATCGCTTGCGCTTGAGCAATAAAACTCAAAAATTCGTCTGGCGTAAAAGCGGGGACGGTACGATTTAAGGCGTCTATACTTAAAATTTCCCACAGGCCCTGTAAGCGGGCTTGCCACGCTTCCGCAAGTTCGGGGCTCTTCATCCAGAGATACGGAGACAATTGCCACCCCTGCTGAGGGGTATAAAAAACGGTTTCTGGGGTGATTGAAATGTTCGGATATTGCGCACAAAGCTTTAAAAAACGTGAGGCTTCTTGCCAAGATTGATCTTCACGACTAGTGTCTGTAACGCCTGCAAGCAGACCCGTCAAGTGGGCTTGCCATACGCGCTTTTCACGTCGCGTGGGTAAGACCAGCATCCAAGGCGTTGAAGAGGGACTCGCCTTCATGAGGGATAAAACCGTCTTTAAGATCGTTAAATGCGGGGCTGTTTCGTCATGTGCTTCCACTTTGAAGACATTAAAAGCTTCTACAGAAAAGGATTCCACGCTTGAAGCTGAGGAGTCCCAAAGGGCTTTGAAATAAGACTTCAATCCCGAAGCCCCCGTTGTAGGAGGGATAATCTCCTCCGAAATTTCATCAGGCATTTCATCAGGCAAATAAATTAAACGTAGAGGCGCACGCAATCGATGGGTTAAAAGATCCCAAAAGGGAGGACGCGTCAACGCCTGAAAGCGGGTTTCGTCCGTAGGGTCGCTAAGCGGCAGTGCTTCTAAAGTCGTATTAAAACTAAAATCATCCCCCAATACCCAAAACGTCGTGCCTTCTGCGTCAAGGCTTTGCATCCAATCCAGCGTTTCTTCGCTCAGCACATTCGCGTGATCCACCAGACATAAACCGACTTGTTGGCTAAAATAGCGTAAGGCGTCTGGGTCTTTCTCCCTAAAATAAGTGAATAACCCTTCTACAGCACGGAGCATCCATGACGCGGGTAAACAGCCTTGGGATAAAAGTCGAAGGACACACCATTCAAAGAGTTGCTCTAGTTGTAACGTAGGATGTTTCCAAGTCGAAAGACGACAATACTCATACCACGCCTCCACATGTCGAATACTGACGAAAGCCTCAAGCAAGCCAGGGACTAAGGCTTCCCATTCAGCGTCTTCTTCTGGGCTTGCGATGTAGCCGTGTGCGTGATGCTGAAGGCTGCGAAAAGCGTCAAACATGACGCGTAATTCAGTTAGATTCACCACCTGCCACGCGTCTCGAGATTGATGCCAATCCGTCGTAGAAGGAGCCGTGGAGGGGATTCCCATTGTGGCGTGTAAGTGCTTCACGACATAAGGCGCCAGTGCAAAGGCTTGATTCAACCAATGTTGTGACCATTGATACCACGTTTTAATTTTAAGCCCTTGAAAGGACAAGTCTTGAGGGAAGACGTCATGATGCAAGGCTCGCCACGCGTCCACTTGACTTTGATGCGACACCAAAATCCAGCAGGCTTCGGACAAGGTGCCGGTTTCTCGCTGCCATGCCTTTAAAGCCTTTAGCGCGTAGAGGGCCCTTTGGCGAGACGTCCCCCCTAAAAAACAGCGATGGGTCATGGTTCGAGGTAAGACGTCCATGTTGAATACCCTTTCTCCCTTATTTTAAGCGCCTCTATACTAAGAAACGGCCACGCCCATGAGTTCTTGAAGAGACTTCACCCCTTCCGCTTGGCACCAGGTGTCTAGCCCTTGAAGAATCTCCACAAAAATCGCAGGACTGCGAAAGCATTCCGTGCCGATTTGAACGACAGAAGCGCCCGCCATTAAAAATTCTAAAACATCTTCTGCGCGTTCAATCCCACCCACACCAATAATCGGCGTATGGGGTAAGGCTTTAGCAATTTGCAGAATATGATGAATGGCAATAGGCTTGATGCCTCGTCCGCTATAGCCGCCTGAAATTTTGGCCAAAGACGGACGACGACGCTTAATATCCACATGAGCGCCCAAGACCGTATTAATCGCCGTTAAACCATTGGCACCTGCGGCAACCGCAGCTTCGGCTACGGCCACGACATGAGGGGTATTCGGCGTGAGCTTGACCCATAAAGGCAATTGCGTTGCGGGACGAATGGCTTCTACCACACGCGTCACCCATTGAGGAGACGCCCCAAAAATGGCCCCCCCTGCATGGACATTCGGGCAAGAAACATTCACTTCAATCCCCTTTAAATGGTATTGATTGGCGTATTGTTCAATCTGGATGGCCATCTGCTGAAAGGCCGCCTCGCTGTCCGCGGAAATACTCAAAATCAAAGGGAGCCCATGCGCTTGGTGCCAATGAGGCAAGTCCTGTTCTAAAGTCCACGCCAAGCCCTTGCCCTGCAAGCCAATGCTATTGAGCATGCCAATGCCTCTTAGTTCGACACTGCGTTGTTGTGGATTCCCTGAAGAGGCTTGAGGTGTCACCGTTTTACTCACCATCGCGCCCAAGTAATGCGTTAAGGAAAATAATTGCGCAAAGACATCGGGGTTAAAAGTGCCTGACGCGTTCATAATCGGGGAACTTAAGGCCAAATCCCCCACACGAGTATGAAAATCAGTTTTGAAATCAGATTTCAAATCAGAAAGGAGTCTATCCATTAGAGGTTCCCCCCTTCAAACACCGCGGGATGCGCTGAAGTCCCACTAGGCAGCGGAGGGCCCCCCTCATCAATAGGCAACCAGCTCAATTGAGAGGCTTCAAACACAGGCCCTTCTTCACAAACCTTAATGGGAGGACGCCCCTGCGACTGACCCACCACACAGGCAAAACAGGCCCCTGTGCCACAAGGCATATGATTTTCAAGCGATACATAGAGCGTCGCCTGAGGCATACAGAAAGGAATATGTTCCACAAAGTGATGCATCATCGGCGTAGGGCCACACGAAAAAACGTTCTGAAAATCGCTTAAAAAGGCAGAAGATTGAGCAGCCAACCAAGTCCCCACATGGCCGTGCCACCCCAAGGAGCCATCATCCGTGCAGATGATTAACTTGTGCGCGGGCATAAACCCCTTTAAATGCGGGAGGATTCCCTCCGCTTCAGCCTTGTTTTTAACCCCGTAAACTAGGGTGGGCATGTCCGCTTCATTCCACCCCACTTGAAACCCTTCTTCCGCCCATAAGGCCAAGGGTGCGACGCCCACACCCCCTGCAAGTAAAAGTGTAGAAGATGAAGTCGTTTTCACGTGTTCAGGGAAAGGACGCCCCAAAGGAGAAAGCGCGATACTTCTTTGGCCCACCCGCCATTGAGATAAGACCTGCGACCCTTCGCCCACCACTTTAAAAATCAGCAACCCTTCTTGCGTGTGGGGATTCCAACTCATTAAGCTATAGGGCCGTCGCAAGCGAAAGCCTGCAGGGTCCTGCACATCGAGCATGAAAAATTGCCCTGCCTTGGGCTGATGCTTCCCCCCGTGTAGACGCCCCTTTTCAAAGCGTAAACGCAGTTGATATAAGCCCGTGACGCTTGAAGCGGTGGCCAACACTTCAACGGGGAATTCATCTAAATCAGTCGACGCACACGACATATCCACAGGTCCCTTCATTCAAGCCGTCAAGGCTTTGTATTGATTTGTATTTAAGGGCTATTAAAACATAAAGGATTTAAAAAATAAAACGATGCCTTGCGCTTGCCGTGACCTGCTTAGACCGTGATTAAGGCGTGCTGGTCCTGTCTTGCGAAACCGTTACAAGCGGTTACACGTCAAGCGCCTCATTTAAATTTAAATAGCGTAAGAATTTAGGTAGTGTCGACATATAAAT
>JBIJBR010000004.1:0-22345 GCA_044345135.1 Vampirovibrionales bacterium | reverse complement strand
AACACACTGCATTATTTGTGCTCATGTCTTGGGGGGCTGTCAAGGTTCGACTGGTCCTGAATCCTTGAATCCTGAAACGGGCCAGCCGTACTATACCCATTTCCCTGCCTTGACGATGGGGGACATGGTGAATGCTCAAAAACACTTGATGGAGGCCTTGGGGATTCCCCAGTGGGCTGCCGTGATCGGGGGGTCGATGGGCGGGTTTCAAGCCTTGGAATGGGGCCTTCGCTTTCCAGACGCCGTTCAAAAAATCGTGATGATTGCCACAGGGCCTTCTTACAGTACACAAGGCATTGCCTTTAATGCGGTGGGGCGCCATGCCATTTGTCATGACCCGCACTGGCATGGGGGGCGCTATAAGGAGGCGGGGGTTTCGCCTGAACGGGGCTTGGCGACCGCGCGTATGTTGGCTCACATTACCTATGTGTCTGAAAATAGTTTGGATCAAAAATTTGGGCGCGCGTTGATTGAAGAGACTCCCCTCGCGGAGAACCGAGCCGAGGCGTCTTTGTTTCAGCCTGAATTTCAGGTCGAATCGTACTTGGATTATCAAGGCCAGCAGTTTGTGCATCGCTTTGACGCCAATAGCTACCTATATTTAAGTAAGGCGTTAGATGCTTTTGATGTCGCGGAACGTTGGGGGCAGGGGGATTTAACGCAAGCCTTGCGTCGCTTAAAGGCGTCTTGTTTTTTCATTGCCTATGACACGGATTGGCTCTTTCCGCCGAAGGAAACCCAACGTATGGTGGATGTTTTATTACAATGTCAGTATAGGCCCGCTTCAGTGGTGTTACCCACACCGTGGGGGCATGACGCTTTTTTGATTGATACGCCCGTTTTGAATCAGGTCTTGCGTCCTTTTTTAGCGCCGTCTGTCGTGGAGCAAGCGCTTGAAGCGTCTCCGTCTCAGGCTTCTCCTTCTGAAGTGGCGCAGGCGATGGGGCGTGAAGATCTCATTCCGCTCTTGCGTTTTGTGGAAGCTCGCGATCGCGTTTTAGATTTGGGCTGTGGCCGAGGGGACTTCTTGCAGTTGTTGAACCTTCAAGGGGGAAGCGCGTCCTGCTTGGGCATTGAGCAAAATGCCTCCGCCGTTGAAGAAGCGCTTACAAGAGGCTTACCTGCATTGCATGGGGATATGCTTCATTTGCTTCAGCAATGTCCTGACCACGCCTTTGATGTTGCGGTGCTTCACTTGGCCTTGCAGTCCGTGCAAGACCCTTACACCGTGATGAAAGAAATGAAGCGGGTGGCACAGCGTTGCGTGATTGGCTTCCCTAATTTTGGCTTCTTCCCTATTCGTTGGCAATTATTGAGTCGCGGGCGTATGCCGACGTCGACGGCCTTACCTTATATGTGGTATAACACGCCGAATATTCATTTGTTTACTTTGAAAGATTTTACCACCTTGTGTGATGAGTTGGGCTTTCGGCAGGCACGGCGGGTGTATCGTTTGGGAAATCAATGGCAACATGAAGATCAGGCCTTGTGGGGCGTGAATTGGCGGGCGTCTCATGCGATTTATGAGTTATTGCCGATGAATAGGACCGATTGAAGGACGGAGCTTTATGAGGGGAGACAGCGGTAACTGGGGCGGTGGTAGGGGGTAAGTCCGAAGCGTTGAATGGCCTGTCGGTGTGTGGCCGTGGGGTAGCCCATATTGCGAGACCAGCCATAGACGGCGTAGTGGGGGAAGTCTTCGTCAATCTGCCTGACCCACGTGTCGCGATGTTCTTTGGCTAGGATAGAGGCCATGGCAATCAGCGCGCTTTGCCCGTCGCCTTTAATCATAGGGCTTTGTTGAGATTTGGCAATCGTGGGAATGAAGTCTCGACCGTCCATTAGCACATGAAAAAGCGGGTTTTCCTTCTGCTGTGGGATTTGCTGAAGT
Organism: Vampirovibrionales bacterium; assembly: GCA_044345135.1. Lineage (GTDB taxonomy): Bacteria > Cyanobacteriota > Vampirovibrionia > Vampirovibrionales > JAJTHC01 > JAJTHC01. Next base: position 20,454 of record JBIJBR010000004.1, on the reverse strand, counting down.
GCTCGTTCTACCGCCAGCATAGAGGCTCCTAAAATATTCAACTGCGCGATTTCTTCGGTGGAGGCTTCTCCTATTCCGACATGGCAATACTGTTGAATCACGGGAAGTAGGGCTTTTCGTTGTAAAGGCGTCATTTTTTTAGAATCATTGAGCCCGACTAAGCGTTGAATGACGACGGGAGATTGCGCATTCTCGTCTACTTTCCAGCAGACGGCCGCCGCCACAACGGGCCCAATGAGGCTGCCTCGTCCTACTTCGTCACAGCCAATGAAATACGTGGAAGGGGCGTAGCTTTTTAAATGGGCCGCATCAAAGGCTAAAAGTCTTTCACAGCGCGTGAGCGGACTTTCCTTCATGGTGGCTTTACTCGTTTTCATGGGGAGGGGGGACTTCAAAACAGAGCCCACCGAGTTGGCCGTGCCGTACATCCACCAAGAGTCGATGGGCGGCGCGTTGAATATCCGCCACCCCCCCTTTTTGGAGCAAATTACTCAGTAGTGCAATCCGTTCTAAGCTCCAGGGGAGTTCAGCCTCTTCTACAGGGGGCGCGCCATACTTCGCCACGAGCATATGGGGATAATGGGCTTCAAAATATTGTAAACAAAAACGCGCAATTTCTTCATCATCAAAGGTTTTTTCCCCGATGGAAGAAACCAAGGCCAGCCAGTGCGCATCGGCTTGACGATCGAGCTTGGGGGGTAAAATACCAGGGCTGTCTAATAATTCAACTTGCGGATGCACACGGACCCATTGTGTTTGTCGCGTGACGCCTGCCTTATGACCCGTTTGTACTTTTTTACGGCCAATGAGTCCGTTAATTAGGCTGGATTTTCCCACGTTGGGAAGCCCCATCATCATGGTGCGAATGGGGCGGGGTTTCAGTCCTTTGGCGACCCAACGGGCTTGTGCGATTTCTCCCGCTTTTAAAAGGGTGTGTATAATGGCTTTTTGGGTTTGTGTGTCGCGTTGGGCATCAACGGTGATGACGATTTCTCCCGCGTCTTTGAAATATGTCATCCACTGTTCTAGGCGAAGAGGATCGGCCAAATCTCGTTTATTGAGTACGGTAATGAGTGGTTTTTGACGGTCCACCACGCGTTGACGAATGTCGGGGTGACGGCTCATCAGGGGCATGCGGGCATCTAATACTTCAATCACGACATCAACGCTTTGGAGGTGTTGATTGAATTCTCGATCCCACTTCGCCATATGGCCAGGGTACCAGTGCAGTTGAAATGCCTGTTCTTGGGGTAGATTGTTGACCATGAGGTATGAACCGTTTCTCAATAAAATTAGAAAAGAGGAGTACTTTGTTCTTTTAGTGTAGCATAAGCATAAAAAACACTGATATTGCGAGTCTTTGCTGTGTGATGAAGTAAGAGCCAAAATACTGTGTTTGTTTTAGAATGGTATTTATTCTAGGATGGGTAGACGCTACTACATTTCAGGAGCACACTGTTTATGTCCATTGCCAAAACCAACGCCATTAAAGTCGGGTTATTTACCCTTCTGAGCTTGGGCATATTGTTCGGCACGATTTATTGGTTAAAAAGTCGAGAGTTTGCCAAGGGGCTGGCCTATACGGTAAATTTTCCAGATGTGGACGGCTTGCATGAAGGGGCCCCTGTACAGCTCATGGGCACACAAGTTGGTTTTGTGGAAACCATTACGCCCAGCTTGGTGGAGGATACCTACCAAGTGCAGGTGAACTTCCGCTTGGTGGATAAAAAACACCCGATTCCCAAAGCCTCGGTGTTGTCGATTGAACAGTCGGGACTCATTAGTGAAAAGCTCCTTGAAATTACCCCGCCTCATTTACAGTGGACGGACCTTGAAATTTCGAACAAGCTTCAGTCGCGTCCCCTGCCGTGGCCCTTGGAACTGCGGATGAAAGAAGGCTGGGTGTCGATTGGTCAGGTGGAAAAGGTAGAGGCGCTGGAAGCCCCTCCCGAAACGCCTTTGAATAAAAAAAAGTTGTATCAAGGCAAGCGATTGTATTACCGCGTGACCAAGCCAGGCGTTTTACTGCCAGACGTCCCCTTCTACTTTGTCAAATCTCAAGCGTCTCACTTGGCCTTACGGGTGGATTCTTATGATCCTGAATGGTTGCCTCAATCCTTGCCAAAGGCTCATACGTATTTTACGGTGGAGCGTCCCTTACGTTTGAAAGAATTTTTGCAAGTACAGGTGGCCTCTGCAGAAGCCTTGAAAGACACCAACGACAAAATTAATGCCTTGTTGGACGCTCAAACCATGAGCCATATTCAAAAAATCATTGAAAACGTACAAGTCTTGTCGGGGCAAACCACGGCCTTGGTGTCGAGCACGCAAGATATTTTAGAAACCGTGAATCATGATGTGCGTGATCTCCTTCGCTCGGCCTCCACGTTGAGTCGATCGTTAAATCGTTTAATTGCCACGATTAATACCTTGGTGGATGATCCGAATCTTAAAAGTGATTTTAAAGGGGTCATTACAGAATTACGCCAAACCGTTTTGCAGGCTCAGGCCTTGATGAGTGACCCTGCTTTAACGCAAATGTTAGGTAAGGCCTCCAATACCTTGGATGCGGTGAATGGGGTGGCCAATTTGGCTAAATCCAAGTTGGAAGCAGAAACGCTGACCACTAAAATGGAAACGACCTTGAGTGAACTCAATACCTTACTTCAAAAAGCCAATACCTTGACCGAAGGCACGGGAGCGCCTGCTCAAAAAGAAGCGATCCAACAGGTGGTGAAGGACGCGACCGTGACCCTGAAAAACTTGAGACAGTTTAGTGAGAAACTGCAAGGTCATTTTGTGTTGTGGAAGTTGGCGTTTTAGCCATGGCGATTCATGTCTTTTATGGGACAGATGCCTACCGTAAAGAACGCGCCTTTAAAGCGTTACGTCAAAAATTAGTCAATACGGACTTAGGCGGATTAACACACCACGTGTTGGAAAAGCCCCGTTTGTCTCAAGTGCTGGAAACCTTGAACACGAGCTTCTTTGCTTTGGGGGGCTTGCCCGTGGTGGAACTGCATCATTGGGAAGGCTTGTATGACCCTTCTGAAGAAGACAAGCGCTTGATTCCTGAATTAATGGACACCTTAGCCCTTCAGTCGGAACAAAAAGACATTTTGTTTATGACCCCTAAGCTGGATGTACGCCTTAAGTTAGGGAAGTGGCTGAAAAGCCATGCGCAGTGTTATGTGTATGACGTGCCCCCCTTTTACAAGCCTGAAGAAGCGGTGCATTTATTGCTAGAAGAGTGCAAGCATTTAGGCATTGCCTTAACGATGGAGGCCGCCACGCTTTTGGTAGAGCATGTGGGACATGACTTGCGTCCCTTGGTGAATGAGTGTGAAAAATTGCATGCCTTTACAAACGCTCAACGTATTGACGTTCACCACGTCACCCGTTTCAGTGTCTTGGACGCTCAAACCTTTTCCTTAGTGGATGCGTGGTTACAACAGCGTTTAACCCACCGAAGTATCCATGATTTAAATGCCTTGTTGGTGAGAGAAGCCCCCGTGAAGTTTTTAGCCCTCTTATTGAGTCGCGTGGAGTATTACTATCGATTAAAGCAGGGGCTTGCGGTGGGTCAATCGCTGGATGCTTTGTCTCAGGCGGAGGGGAAAAAGACGTATCCTGTGCAGAAAGATTTACAAAAAATGCGTGGCTTGACTTTGGAACGCTTGTCTCAGCTGAAACATCTTTTGTTGAAGACGGAACGGGCCCTGAAATCGGGGACGCAGCAGCCTGTTTTGGCTTTAGAGCAATTGTTTCTGGGGTAGGTATTGTGTCGATGCTGGATTCGGCTCTGTGAAAACGCTCTTTTTAGGATTTCTTGTGCATGGAAACGTTGCTTATGAATGAACGCTGTTACAAATGATGTTTTTTGAGTCATTTAGGGGTATAATACGGCTTAAACGGATAAAGGAGGCACCTTTGCCACATTCTTTTACGCTAGATCCCTGTGTGGATATGACCCTTGAACACCTTGAAGTGCTTGCAGGCTTACCTGAAGCGGAACAGCGTCAGGCCTTGGGCGTGGATTTAAGTCGCTATGATTTTAGTCCCCCTTCTATTGAGGGGATTGGTTCTCCGATCAATACCCGAACGCTGCGTTCTTTGGTTTTGCCCATTTTAAAGGGAATAACGAAGCAAAGCTTAGGGTTAATTCCCAACCCTGTGATGCTCACCCATATTTTAACGACGCGATGTAATTATAGTTGTGGCTTTTGTTCTTTTGCGGATAGTTTGAATCAAAAAACCGATGAAATGACTTTGGATGAAATTGAACTAACATATAGTAGTATGGGCAGTTCACTGAATACCATTGTGTATTCCGGGGGTGAAACGACGTTACATCCTCAAATCATTGAAATTATTGAAGCGGCTTACCGCAGTACACCCGTGAAGTCCGTTTATATTATTTCTAATGCATGGAAGCCTGAGCGTTTGCTTGAAATCACGCATACTTTAATGCAACGTTGCCCCGATTTACATTTGACGTGGTCCTTGAGTATTGAGGGCTTTAAAACGCATAATAACAGTGTACGCCACACTAAAAACGCGAATTGGGATGCGTGGCAAAATACGATTGACACCTTGTATGCCTTGAAGGATGCGCGTCAAACCTATGGGTATACCCAGTTAGATGTTCAGCTTTGTAGCGTCTGTACACCGGATAATCACAGTCAAATGCCATTGTGGTACGCCTTTGTGCGAGACATCTTAAAGCCAGACAAGTGGAATTTAAATCTCATGCGCCGTAGTGTGCAGATGAGTCAAAGCGCCTTGCCCGATTTTGTGGAACGCCGAACGGCTAAGTATCTACAACCCTTTGAAGAAACCTATATTCAGGTGACGAATCAAGTGTTACAGGATGCCAAATCAGGACATCTGCATTTTACGTATCATACGGGGACTCCCCTTGAAGGGGCCATGAAATCGGCGGTGGATTTGATTTCACAACGAGAAAACCGTAATACTTTATTTGATGCTCCTAAGCAGTTCAAATGTAAGGCGGGTACCATTGGAGCCTATTTGTCTGCTGTGGGCGAGGTAGGGGGCTGTGAAGAGTTTGTTCACAATACGAATAATCCTAAAAGCTACGGTAATGTTAGAGACAATCAATATAACTTTTTAGCCCTATGGCAAGGTAAGCAAGCCAAACGTTTTCGTCAATTGACGGATTGTTCGACGGAATGTGTGGGTTGTACGCTGGAAAGCCAACGGAATTACCCTGCTATTTTACTGAGTCCTAAAACCTTATTTCATGCGTATAAGCTCGGTGTGACCTTGTTGGAAGCTCAAACGCCTGTGGAAACGGATTCGGAAAATCTTTTAGACGCGTTGAATTCTCAAAATGACGAGGTAAAGTAGCCCCAGTAAGGCAAGGGGTATGAGTGCCGTAATACTGCCGTGGAGCATTCCTGTGCTTGCGATTTGAGTCGCCAAGGGTTTTGCCACCAGGTAAACAAACAAGACCAAAGTGGCCAAGGTCAAGGGTTTAAGGCTACGTTTACGGGGTTCTTCTAAGGCGATGGGAATGCCCAGTAAGACTAAAATAGGAATGGTCAGTGGTGTGGTGAGCCTGTCCCATAAGGTGTTTTCGACTTGTCCGAGCATCTGCCACTGACGGTACCGCTGTAAAACCGCACGAGATTTCAATAAGGTGGCCACCGTATGCCCCTTTGTGTCTTGGGTCATGATTTTGAGGAGGCGTTGAAAGTCAGGCAGTGGAGGCAAGTCATAGCGTGGGTAGCGTTGACGTTCAGACACACGCCCTGTTTCATCCATTTCTAGGTGTAAGGTGTTGATTAAGGTGGCCTGCGTTTGCCCCGTGACGATTAAGGCATCGGCTTTACTCCAACGACAAAGCCTGCTGATTGAAGATTTCTCTTGAAAGCAAAATTCGAGCCACAACAAGTCTTTTGCTTTTGTATCAGACACGACATCCCCAATTAATAAGAGGGGGGGTGTCTTTGCCGTCTTCGTTTCCAAAGCCACTAAAGCACTGACGGGCGTTTTATTTTTTAGCTTGTATCGGTATTGTAGCTGTTTTAAAGGTTGATGCGTGAGGGGAAGCAGCACATTCTGGATGAGGATCATGAGCCCCATGCAGGCGAGACCAATACTGAGAAAGGGCCTGATGATGCGGGGCTTGGGAATCCCTAGCGCCAATAAGGAGACCCATTCTAAATCTTGGTTCAGGCGTCTTACAAAAAATACCGTTCCCATTAGGGTGGCCATGGGTAAGGCTTGTACCATAATATCAGGAATTTGTAGCGCTAAAATCAAGATTCCTTTACTGAAGGGGACGCTGCCTGCTTGAATGGCTTGTAAGACTTTTAAGAAGGCTTCAGGCGCCATCCAGACGAAGGTAAATAAGACCAAGCCCAGCACGATATTTAGCAATAAGGGGCCCATTAAGTAGCGTTCTACGCGTGACAATCCCAGTAAGCGCAAGAGCGGTGCCATTAAATCGTGAATCCTTCGCCCAAGTAGCTTTTTCTGACGAGGTCGCTTTGGGCCACTTCTTCATTGGTCCCTTCAAATAAGACTTGTCCGTCAAACATCACATAGGCACGAGACACAATGCCGAGCGTTGCCTTGGGGTTGTGATCCGTAATTAAAATACCCAAGCCTCGTTCCTGTAAATGAGCGATGAGACGTTGTAATTCTTCAATGGTAATGGGGTCAATGCCCGTAAAGGGTTCGTCCAATAACAGATACTTCGGATTGGCAGCCAAGGCGCGGGCAATTTCTAGGCGCCGTCGTTCTCCTCCTGAAAGTTTTAAGGCGGCGCTGTCTTTAAGCTTTAAAATCCCAAATTCAGCCAAGAGGGCATTACGACGCTCTACCGCTTCTTTGGGGGAATAGGGTTGAAATTCAAGGACTAAGTCTAAATTTTCAGCGACTGTAAGCCCTCTAAAAATAGAGGATTCCTGCGGTAAATAGCCCAAACCGAGCCGAGCCCGTTCATGAATGGGTAAATCTTGCACGGGGACTTGGTCAATGGAAATTTGGCCAGCATCCGGTTGAATGACCCCGACAATGGAATAGAAACTGGTGGTTTTGCCTGCGCCATTGGGCCCGAGTAAGCCGACGGCTTCCCCTGCATTGACCTTAAAGCTGACGTCATTCACCACGCTTCGTTCACCGTAGGACTTGTAGACATGCTCGACTAAAAGGCTCATCATGACGAAGGGTCCTCAACGTTAAAGCCCCCTAAGCCAAAGGCTTTGGGGTCATATTCATCTTCTTCAGTCACCGCTTTACGACCTTTGGAACCTGTCGCGATGGAGGAAGCTTTTGCGGGACGACGACTAGCCGATTTGCTTCGAGGTTCTTGGATGAGTTTGGTTTTGACATTACCTCGTGCATCAAAGTGTCTGGGGTTTACGGTGACTTCAATCACATCGGCGGTGACTTCACGCGTTTTGCCTTCATTTAAGGTGGAACGCCCTGAAAAAACGGCACGTTCTAAGGTCATGCCTTGCCCAGGTTTCATATAAAAGACGGCCTTGGGACCACGGGCTTTATACGCTTCAAAATCTAAATCGACTGAACCACTGGCGATTAAAAAGCCTTTATTACGGTCTAATTGTTGAAAGGCTGCTCTTAAAATGATAGGTTTGGGGTGCCCCGCTTGTAGGACTTTGGTGAAGGCTTGGCCTTCGGCCATAAATATATTTTGCTTGGGGGAAAGAATAATCCGTTCGGCGTAAACGTCCGCGTCTTTTTGATGCATCATGGCGTTGCCGATAAAGGTGACGCGCTCTGCGCTGTTCTCTGCCCCTAAGACCAATAAGGCTTGATCCGCGGTCGCCTTGGCGTCTTCACTATCGACGTGGACGTGACCTTTGGCGAGCATTTGTGAACGTGCTTTTAAATACTGCTGTGTGTCGGACTGAATACGAACAGGGGCTTTCCCTGTCGGCGTAATGCGGGTATCTACTTGTCCTGAAGCGGTAAAGGCGTTTGCTTTAAAATCAAAAATAAGGGTTTCCGCGTGTAAGGTGTCGCTGCCTTTGCTGACCACGACGCCTCCTTCAAAACGCGCCAAGGCAGGTTGGGCTTTTTCGTCCATGATCACCCGACCATTGGGAGATTTAATCACCGTGTTCCCTGAGGTCACGATGACATTGCCTCTAAAGTAACTAATATTGCGTTTTAAATCCACTTCTTGTTCGTTGGCTTCAATGACAATACTATTGCCCATTTCCATTAAGGTTTCAGCCGCTACTGCTTGAACCGGCCACAGTAGAGGGAAAGAGAAGCCTCCTATGAGCAGTACGCCACAGGTTAAGGTTGCGGAAAGTATCGTCAGCCACGACGTTTTAAGTCCATTCATTTCGGGAACGCCTCAATCAGTTTAGAATAGGGGATTTTTCTATTCTAACATAGACCTACTTAAAGCGAGTCGTTTTAAATGGTATTAGGGGCCTTCAATCAAGCGACGGGTTTCGGCATCCAACTGAGTGGTCAATGTTTCTTTGGCGCGACTGGCTTGTGGATGTCCTGCCTGTTCTGCAAGGGTTAACCAGCGATAGGCTTCTTTGACATTACGGCTTACGCCCCAGCCTTTCATGTAAAGCAGGCCCAATTGATATTGAGATTCCGTATGTCCTTGTGACGCGGCGTCTTGAAAAAGTTTTACTGCGGCTTCTTTTTGGCCATTGGCGAAGGCCGTTTTGGCTTGGGTATAGGTGCTTTCAGGATTTTCTGCGGCAGCCGCCACGTTTTGAGACGCTCCTAAGATAAAGACGCCTAGAGCGCCTAAAAAGAGCGCCATGCTTAAAAGCCACGAAAAAGAAGATTTTTTTGGAGTCGAGATCATGAATGGTGGAATCCTTATGATGGGCTAAAATAGGACGCGAAGCATGCTGATTTATTTTAACGATGCGTTGGAGGACTTGTCAAGAGACAGACGTCCTGCGATAAGGGTTTCGGTCCAATGTGTTTAAATCTTGAATGGGTCTTTGATTTAAGGTTTACCTTACTTTAGAGTAGGGCTTTGGTAGGCATCAGGGTAATGTCTGAAATCCATATATTTTTCGCTTGAGACAAGGCAAACACCACCGCTTGGGCCACTTGGCTGGCTTGAAGCATGCCACTGGCGTCAGGGGCTTGGGCCAAGTCAACGCTGTCCCAAATCGCGGTATGGCAGGCCCCTGGGTAAATACTCATGACGCGTGTGCCGTTTTGGCGCTGTTCTTCACCCAAGGCTTCACTAAAGGCATGTAAACCCGCTTTACTGGCGTCATAAACAGCCCAGTAGGGGAAGGCCCATTTTCCTGCAATGGAATTAATTTGCAGGATGTCCCCTCCTTGCCCTTCTGCGATGAATTGAGCGACCGCGTATTTACTGAGCAGCATGGGGACCTTGAGATTTAAATCCACCATGCGATGAAGCTGTTCGTCTGGTAATTCGGGCAAGACGCCTACTTTACCTCCAATACCAGCATTGTTAATTAAGGTATTGAAGGTGCCAAAGTGAGCCACGGCTTTTTCAATGAGCTGGGAAGTCTCTTTAAAATTGAGTAAATCGGCTTCTAGAATAAGGCTGGTGCTTTCTAATGAATTTGCCAAATCTTCTAGTTCATCGCGGGTTCTGGCGACCAAGACGAAGCGAGGATGATACGCATCTAAGGCTTGGACGATGGCTTTGCCAATCCCACGACTGGCGCCTGTCACCATAATGACTTGTCCTGTAATACGGTCGTTTTGCATGGTGGGGGTATCCTTATGGATTTGAAGAAAGCGTAAAATTTTCTAAAAAAACCGCTTGCAACGCCATCACTTTGGCGTAGCTTTCAGGGGTGGCATGATGATACCCCAAGACGTGCAAGGTGCCATGAATGAAGCGTTCGATCAGATAGGTATTCAAGGGGATTTCTCCTCGATGTGCCTGCGCGTAGTCGATGGAAACCACGACGGTGCCGAGCTGGCCCCCCATTTGCGTGAGGGTGTCTTGTAAGTGTGGCGGTAAGGGGTTGATGATCTTTGTCGTGGTTGGGGTTTCGTCGTGGTCATCGCCTTCGAAGGCATTTTCAAAGCTAGGGAAACTCAGGACATCGGTGGGGCTGTTTTTGCCTCGAAACGTCTGATTAAGCTCTTGGATGGAGGCATTGGTGCTAAAAATCCATTCCAGTTGCCACGGAATTTCTTGGGGGAGGGGTGCCAAGTCATGAGCCTGCCATAGTTGATGAGCGTTCATCCAACTTAAAAGACTTTCAATCAGAAAATCTTGTTCGCGATGCCACGCCTGAATCAGAGGCAGGTCCTGTGTTTGAGCCTCCACGTAAAAATGAAGCGCGAGTGACGGATTTTCTTTTTTAGAGGGCGGGAGCATTGTCCACGCAGTGAGTGAAGTGGTCATGCCAGTTCCTTTCAAGCAGGAAGGAGGGTAATGGGTTTGCGAAAGGCAAAGGGTTCATGACTTTCACGAAAATAGAGAATGCCCTCTTCACCGTCTTGCCAGCACAGGAAGAGTGTTTCACCGTCTTTCGTTTTATACGGAAACTCCACGATTCCTTCTTGGATGTCCCTTAAGAAAAAGCCTTTTTCTTCAAAGCGTTTCATCCAATTTTGAAGCGTGTTTTCAAAATGCCGTACTTTGATATTGAGTAATTTTTCAAGCTCGCTTTGTTGATCGAGACGGTCCGCATACTGTAGGGCATAAAGTCGTTTGGTGAGCATGATTTGATCATGCAATTCATCTAACTCTTCTAAGGCTTGTTCTAAGTGTGATTTGACCCAGGGCAATTGTCCGACGGACTCTTCCAAGCCAAAGTAAATCGAAATGCTTTTACGATTCGATTTTTCTTGGATTTGCTTGAGTAAACGGAATAAATCTTTCATAAAAAACCTTTAAAGGATCGTCGATCAGCCATGGAAAACGCCTACTGAAGTAAAGTCGCTCTTTGGACGGCTAGAGTATAGAGAATATCGTAGAGAAGTCAATCAAGCTATAAAATATTAGGCACCACGTAAGCCCCGTTTTCTACTTCAGGGGCATTGGCCATCAGGGAATCACGACTCAGGGGCATGTCGGCGCTGTCTGGCCGAAAAGGGTCTAAAGAATCCGCGGAAATGGTTGCGGTGACCGGGTTTTCCACTTTATCGGCATCACTGGCCATGGCCACTGTTGCGAGGGGCAACGCATCCAACTGTTCAACAAAATTAAGCACTTTGGACAATTCGACTTGGTATTGTTCAATTTCATTGTCTTCTAAGGCTAAGCTCGAAAGCTGTGCGACTTTACGTACGGTATCTGCATCGATATTCATGATGACCTTCTTTCTGAGTTTGACTTAATTTGTATATACTTTCTATTAAACATAGCATAAAATGGGGGGATATAAAAGTAGTCTGAAGATTCGCATCACATGTGTTCGTTCGACTTCTCTGTGTGCCTGAAGAAGGGAGCCCCTTGCGATATGCGTATTTTATTGTCTAATGATGACGGGATTCGTGCCAAAGGGCTACACGCCCTTGCCAAAGCGTTTAGTCTTCAGCATGAGGTGTATGTGGTGGCGCCAGACAAGGAACAATCCGCTCAGGGGCATGCCTTGACCTTACATCATCCCTTGCGGGTTGAAGAAGTGACCGCCATTTTTAATCGAGAAGGCGCAGGCGTGCGTCAAGCCTTGTCTGTTTCAGGAACGCCTAGTGATTGTGTCAAGCTAGCTATTACTACCTTGTTGGTGGACACCCCTGTGGACGTGGTCATTTCGGGGATGAATCATGGCCCTAATCTAGGGGGAGATGTGGTCTATTCAGGGACGGTATCTGCCGCTTTAGAAGCCGCGATGAATGGGGTTTCCGCGATTGCCACTTCTGCCTTTGATGGGTATAATCCCTTGTATGATTATGAGGATGCCGCCTTTTATTTGGCGAAAGAACTCCCCACCTTGATGGCGTTGTTGCGTCAGGCCACGCCGATGGTGTTAAACGTGAATATGCCTGCGGTGCCTCATCAGGACTACAATGGGTTGAAGCTCTGTAAATTAGGGCGCCGTATGTATAGTGACTTTTACGAAAAACGGCAAGATCCTAGAGGCATTACCTATTATTGGTTAGCGGGGGAACTCTTGCAGTCGAACTGTTCGCCCGAAGAAGATGTGGAAGCCATCCGCAATCATTATGTCACGGTGACCCCCATTCATGCCGACTTAACGGATGAGTCTTTGTTTAGTCTTTTAGAAGCGCACCTATAGCGTATGTATAATGGGTATAGAAATAGGTTGAAGGCATTATGAGAACAGCCTTCAACCTAAAAACCTATATAAAGTATTTCCCAGTGCTTGATTTCAATTGAAGCGTAAATATCACTTAAATACATAGAGAGGAGTCTTAACAATATGAGCGAAGAAACAACAACGCCACAAATCGTGGTCATGGTGGACGGGGGATTTGGTTCACAGTTGAACAAGTATTTTTTAGGCCAGTTTTTAGAAAAAAAATTAAAGGCGCCTGTGAAGTATGATGTGACTTGGTTTGACCACCATGCCATGTGTATTCGTAATCAGGACACACGCGCCTTTGATTTACTGAAAGTCTTCCCCAATTTGGATTTCTCGATCGCAAGCCAAGCTGAAATTGACCGCGCTAAGGCGGCGTATCATTTTATGAATCATCATCCCTTCGTGTTTGCGGAAGATTTACTGGAGCAATACGCCCCGCTTTATGTGGATGGGTATTATGGACATTGGCGGTATCTGACAGAAGTCGAACACGCGCCTTTGGCCTTAAGCATGACTTTGGATGAGGCGAATGCCATTCATTTAAATGCCATTCAATCCGCGTCGCCTTCTGTGGCGGCGCATGTCCGTCGGGGCGACTATGTGAACAGTGCCTTTGATGTGTTAAGTAAAGATTACTTCATTCATAGTGTACGTCATATGGCGCGTCAGCTTGAAGGGGAGCATCCACCGACCTTCTTTTTCTTTTCGAATGACATGCCCTGGGTGGAGCAGGAAATTTTGTCTGTGGTGGGGCAGGGCATTCAATGGCAAGCCATCACCACCAATAACAATAGCAACGGAATTTTTGATTTTTATTTGATGGCGCAATGCCAGCATCAAATTTGTTCCAATTCGAGTTTTTCCTTTTATGCCACGTATTTGAACCCCAATGCGGATAAAAAAGTCATTATTCCTGAATTATGGATGGATGAATCACCCCGTTATAAGAATCACCAGTTTGCTTTTCGCATGCCAAGGTGGATGGTCTTGTCCAATAGTGGCCGTGTGATTAAGCAGTCGATTGCCTCTTTTATTTAGGTGCCTTTTCATCATTTTTGCGCTAAAATTTTAAGGTAGACTGATGACGCTTAGCGCTTGATGATGGAAAGGACCTTCTTCGATGACCAATACTGAAACGCCTTCTTATGTGTACTTTCGTGGGCAAGTTCGTCCCGATGCAGAAGCTGTCGTGTCGATTCGCAATCACTCGCTTTTGTACGGAACCTCTATCTTCGAAGGCATTCGGGGCTATTGGATTGAAGAGCAAGGTGTCATGGCTATTTTTAGAGCCAGAGAACACTTTGAACGCCTATTGTCTAATGCCAATATCTTTTATATGCAGATTGATGAGACGGTGGAGGATTGTCTGAATATCCTGGCTGAATTGATTCGTAAAAATGGGCATAAAGGGGATACCTACATTCGGCCGACCTTGTTTAAAGACGGTATTTCCATTGGGCCTTCTTTGGACAAAGACCCCACCAGTTTAAGTATTTTTACGCAGCCATTGGGCAATTATATTCCTATTGACAAGGGCTTGCATGTCACGGTATCCAATTGGCGACGTAATAGTGACAATGCCATTCCCCCTCGCGCCAAAGCAGGTGGCGCTTACATGAATACGGCTTTGGCCGTGACGGATGCGCGTCGATCAGGCTTTGATGATGCCATTGTGTTGACGGAACAAGGTAAGGTGTCTGAAGGATCGGCGATGAACTTGTTTGTGGTGCGTCATGGGCAGTTGATTACGCCGTCGAAAACGGAAAATATTTTAGAAGGGATTACCCGTGCGACCATTATCGAACTGGCGCGTCAGGAATTGGGCTTAGAAGTGGTAGAGCGCACCGTGGAGCGGACAGAATTGTATGTCGCCGATGAACTCTTCTTCTGTGGCACAGGTGCCCAAGTCGCAGGCGTTACTCAGGTGGATCACCGATCGATAGGCACGGGAGAAGTCGGTGTGATTTCTAAAAAAATACAGGACTTATACTTTCAAGTCGTGCGTAATCAGGTGCCTCAATACAGCCATTGGTGTCAAATCATCGAATTATAAGGGGAGGTGATCCGATGATGGAGACGCCCACTTATCTTGCTCAGGTGAAACAACTCAACGAATGGGCGTATCAGTACTATGTGCTAGACCGTCCTAGCGTTGAAGATGTTGTGTACGATGCCTTGTATCAGCAGGTCTTGGCTTTTGAACGTGCGTTTCCTTCACAAGTTTTACCGGAAAGTCCGACGCAACGCGTGGGGGATGCTCCCTTAGAGGCCTTTGAAACGGTGCGTCACCCTGTGCGCTTGTATAGTTTAGATAACGTTTATAATGAAGCCGAATTACAAGGCTGGTATCAAAAATTAAAAGCGTCTGATCGGATGGCAGGCTTTGTGGTGGAAGGCAAGCTCGATGGCTTGGCCATTAGCCTTTTGTATGAATCGGGTTTGCTGGTGCGTGCCGCCACCCGAGGCAATGGCTTAATGGGGGAGGATGTCACCCAAAATATTAAAACGATTCCCAGTGTGCCGCTTAAAATTCCTCGAGTGGAAGGCATGGCGATCCCTCAACGCCTTGAAGTACGTGCAGAAGTTTTGATGCCCACCCCACGTTTTGACGCGCTGAATCAAAAACGCTTGCAAGCGGGTTTGGAGTGCTTTAAGAATCCTCGTAATGCGGCGGCAGGTACCCTTCGTCAGTTGGATCCCGCGCTGGTGGCGGAGCGCCATCTTGATGTATATTGTTTTGCTGCGACGGTTTTGGACCCTCACTTTGAAGAGGAACCCACCACTTTATGGGAAGGTCAACGGTGGATGCAAGAGGTGTTGGGCTTTAAATTGAATCCGTACCGTAGTTTTGCACGCTCTTTTCAAGAGATTCAGCGGGAAATCACCTTACTGGATCAAGAGCGTCCACATTTTGAGGTGGCCACCGATGGTGTGGTGGTGAAGTTGAATGATTTAAGGGCCTTTGAGGCGTTGGGCTATACGGCGAAAGCCCCTCGAGGGGCCGTGGCGTATAAATTCACCCCGGATCTAGCTGAAACCACGGTGTTGGGGATTGAATATAGTGTGGGGCGAACAGGGGCGATTACCCCTGTGGCCTTGATGACCCCTGTCTTATTGGCAGGCACTTTGGTTCAACGCGCCAGTGTGTATAATACGGCTCAAATGCAACAGATGAGTATTTTAGATGCGCCTGAAGCAGAAGGCATTACCGATTTACGGGTGGGAGATACCGTCCGCATTTTTAAAGCAGGGGAAATTATTCCTAAAGTGGAAGGGGTCTTGGTGGCGGGAAAAAGTCGTCAAGCGCCTACGCTTGTCCCGACCCATTGCCCTGAATGTCAGACGCTTTTGTTGGAATCAGCGCATAAAACAGGGGTGTTTTGTCCTAACCGTATGGGGTGTCCCGCTCAAGTGAAGGGATCCTTAACACACTGGGTATCTAAAAAATGTTTGGATGTTGAAGGCTTGGGGGAAGAGACGGTGTCTCGTTTGGTGGATGAATTAGGGGTTCGTCACCCCAGTGATTTATATGCCTTGTCTTTTGAATCCATTAACGCGCTAGAGGGTTTTCAGGCCAAGTCGACGCATCAGGTCATTCAGGGCTTAAAGGCTAGTTTGACCCAACCATTGTGGCGTTTTTTGCATGGTTGGGGCTTACCGAATCTGGGAGTCGAACTGGCCAAAACGATTGAAGGGTATGTGGGAGATTTGGGGCATTTAAAGCATTTGCATTGGCTTGAACTGGCTATTTTTGAAGGGATTACGGCGGAAGGCGCACAAAAAATTATTTCAGCCTTACAAACACCTGCACTGCAAGCAGACGTACAGACTTTTATGACGTTGACGAACAATACTGTTAGGGCGGAGCAAGCTTGGCGAGTAGAGGAATGGTCAGACTCTGTTTTAACAGCACGAATTTTAAACGCTTTAAAGCAAGGCTTTGGCTGGGAAGGCTTAGGAATCGGACTGCTAGAGCAGGTGGCAAGCACTTTTGGGTTTCAGCTCTTTCAGGGTGATGAGTTCTGGCAGGGCAAAGATTCGCAAACGCTCTTTAAAAAAGAGGCTCATTATAGGGTAGTCAAAGAGACCTTGACGCAAGCAGACATGCGTGAGGTGTTGACTCGTCTGCTGGCGCGGTATCAGGCGCTAAAAGAGATAAGTCAAAACGTCAGCGAGGTTTATCCTCGGCCATTACAGGGTCAGACTTATGTGTTAACTGGTACTTTGCTGCAAAGTGGCTGGAGCCGTGAAGAGGCTAAAGCTCGTTTAGAAGCTTTGGGCGCGAAAGTCAGTGGGAGCCTTTCTGCCAAAACCACCGCTTTAATTGCGGGAGAAGGGGGCGGGACGAAGCAAGGTAAAGCCGAAGGCTTGGGGGTTATGGTGATGACGGAAGCCGAGTTTTTGGACGCCCTAGGGCGTTGGGAGCGGATGCCATAAGGTGGCAAGGCCTGCTTCCAAAGACAGGCGAGGGGACCACTCCGGTAAAACAGGTAGTCCTGTGGGGGGCATGAGGACTTCGTTGGGGCGAAAGGGGTAGACGCCGTAGTCTGCGCTAAGAGGCAGCTGCCATGCTTGGGCCATCGTGTTCACCACGTCTTCAATGGAAGCGGGTGCTTCTGGGGGATGTAAGGCGTAGTGTGCAAATGTAGCGGGTGTGTCAGGCGCTAAGTGGAAGAGGGCACGACTGGCCATTAAAAAGGCACGGGCAATATCTTCCACATGAACAAAATAGAAGTGTTTATCTTTTCCTACCAGTGAAAAATGTCGCGTGCCGTCTTGGGCTTGTTTCAGGAGAGAAGGAATGAGCTTCGGCCTTGTGTCTTCTGGTCCATAGCTTTCATAAATGATGAGATGTTGAGCTTGTAAGCCTGCTTCTTGGACGTAGGCCGTGACCAAGGCATCCAAGGCCGATTTAGACGCCGCATAGAGTCCATTGGGTGAAAAGGGCGTGCCTGCTGTATATTGCCATGCACTAGATGCATTGAGCCAAGCGCGACAGCCACAGGTCTTCATGGCTTCTAAGAGCTGTAAGCCCAATCGTATGTTGGCATCGACTAGGTGGTTCAGGTCATCGGGTTGATGTGTCCCGACAAAGTGGGTCGCTAAATGAATGACGACATTAGGCGTGCTTGTCAGACACGCCGCTAAGGCGGAGCCGTAGGTTCCGTCATAGAGAAAAAAGGGTACTCTGGGGTGAGATGAAAGAGAAGAGGGTGAACGCCTTCCCAAGACACTGACCTGATGCCCGTCTTGGCAGAGCATTTTTAAGACATGTTGACCAATAAAGCCCGTGGCCCCTGTGAGTAGAATGTTCATGAAGGCGGCTCCTTTGCGTCAGGGTTCTTGGGGATTTTATCCCACAGGGTGTGTAGGGCATAGTCGGCGGATTGAAAGAGTGAGAATCGCCACCTTGTATAGGGTAGACGGCCGGTAAACAATCGTTTGGTCAGGGGGCTTTTCCATAAAAAACGAGAGGGCTGGCCAAAATCTTCTCTCATGTCAAAGCCACGAGACAAGGTCGTATCAAAGCGGGATAAGCGCTTTGCATGACGATGATAAAACGTCTTTCTTTCTTGACGTTCTCGGTTTTTTTGGCTTTTGTGCTTATTTTTTTTACGACTCACCCCTTCGTAATGAATGGCGTGGAGTTTGCTTAGACAAATATTACGAAAGCCTGCTTCACGGACTTTTAGACATAAGTCCATGTCATTAAAACCGATTTGAAAATCTTTGGCATTCATGCCTCCACAATCGAGGTAAAGTGATTTTCGCATCATCAGTAAAGCTCCCGTGACGGCCGCGACAGGACGTGCGTGTACTCTATAGGCAGGGGGGAGTGATTCAGGGCTTTGCAAGCGAAATAAATGTCCAATATGTCCCCCTAATCCAAGGTGACAACCTGTATGCTGTATACGGCCATCGGGGTAGAGTAAGGTGCTGCCTACCGCGCCGATATGAGAGAGGCTGGCCCATTCCACCAGTTGCACTAAGCTGTCGGCATGAAGAAATTCAATGTCATTATTCAGCTGTAAAATAAAATTGCCTTGGGCGACTTGAACGCCTTTATTAATCATGGCGGCGTAATTAAAAGGGGCGTCATAATCGATAAAGCGAATATGGGGGGCTTGACTGTAGGCTTGCATCAGTTGAAGGGTTTGAGGATTCTGACTTTGATTGTTAATGCCAATGACTTCAAAGCGTGGGGAGTGAGGCGCGATTTGCGCTAAGCTCGTGAAGACTTGGCTCAGGAGTTCAGGGGCATCTCGAAAAGGGATTAAGATACTAATGAAGGGTTCAGCATTTGATGTGATAGGCATTAAGCGACCGTTCTGCCAATGGACGTCAAGGGAAGCAGACAGGGCACTGAGCCATGCGTGTAAATCAGGAGAAGCCTTGTCCCACAGACAATGGGCATTTAAGTCGCTTTCATCGGCGCAGGTATAGGCGATTTTCGCGGGGGATGGGTGATACGTGTCCCCATGATGAGTGGCCAGATATAAAACCATGGCATGTAGCACGTCGGATTCTTCTTGAAAGCTTGACCAAGGCAGGACCTCGCGCAGGGCTTGGAGTAAATCTCCTTGGATTTCAAGGCAAGGGCCATAGCCGTAACATTGAAGAATCCACAAGGGGTCAGGCCATTCAGGGTGGAGGGTGACGCTTTTTTGAGTAGGAATCCCTCCGTGGGGGAGGCTCCAAAAGGCATTTTTGGGGACCGTCTTTTTGGGGAGTTGGTATTGGCTTAAGCCCTGTGACTTGCTCCACTGAAACTGGGGAGATGTTGCTAAGTGTATTTTGTACACTTGGTGTGGATCGAGACACCAAGGGCGTTGAAGAGGGGTAGGGGTGGCGTTTTCCCAGAATGTGGCGACGGAAAAGAAGGGAGGTGGGGACATAGCGTTAGGGGGTTTCCTTGGTGCGGTGGGAATCGGGATCTACGCTCAGAACATAATGATGCCCTTCCACGTGATTAAAGAGGGGCAGAATATCTAATAAACTATAATACAGCGCAGGGGAATGCGTTAATTCTATATCGTAAATAGGGAGCAGTGCAAGGGCTTGTCCTCGCTTTTCTAGGGGACTTTGATAAAAGGAAGGCTCTTTGTAGAGGCGGTAATGGGGTGCGGGAATGTCTTGTCCTTGGGCTTTTAGGGTTTTAAATACAAAGGGGACGGTTTCCTCGTAATATGTATTGCTTGCGGTGGGGAGGGGGGTAAAGGCGTTTAAGCGTGCGTGGTGAAGGGTTTCGTAACGAGGATGAGCCAGCGGGAATTGTAGGGTAAAGAGTAAGCAAGTGTAGATCCCCGTCCAACTGGTGAGCACTATGATGCTACGCGATAGAGAGAAGGCTTGGCGTTGCACTGCTAATAGGATCCCACTGCCGATTAAGCACCACAGGGGGAGTATCATGAGTCCTAATTTCCACATCGGGAGGGGGTTAATGGGGATGAGGGTCTTTGGACTTTCTCCGTCGGGGAAGAGTTGTCCTGCGGAAATCCAAGTCACATTGGGGATGTAGGCGTCGGGTATTTGCGTGAGGATGAACCAGATGCTGACAATGCCTAAACTTAAGAGCAGGATGGGCAAGTAGGTCAACAGTTTTTGTAAGCCCTGCTGAGCGGACACTAAGGTCTGACTTCGATCCATGACGTGTCCGCCTATCCATGCCATCAGCGTAAGACCCAGTAGTAGTGATAAGGAGCCGTCTCGATGTGTGAAGAGCCCAAACAAGGCGATGGCGACACTGCCTAATCCCCACCATAGCAGGTAGTGAGGCAAGGGCTTGTCTTCTTCGTTGAACAGTGGTCCTGCTTTACTGTGGGAGGCTCGATAGGGCCATAGATTCCATATCCCATACGCAATGAAACCTTGCCAAGGAAAGGCAATCAGTAGGAGCCCTACCAGTAGTATTTCACTTTGTTGTCCGATACTAAGCTCACAAGGCATGAGGTAAAGGGGGCAGAGGATAGGCCCATTTAGGGGGTGAATCTTAAAAATGGAGGCCCCCATAAAAATGAAGAAACCGATGAGGGTCACGCTCATCACCCCTTGGTAGTACTGCCACCATTGGGTAAGTTTAAAATCAAGCTTAAAACGGTGACTGCTTTGATACTTCGACCATAAAACGAGCATCCCCAAGCACAGCACGAAGGGCAAAATGCCGATTAAATTGCCCAGTAGCGCAAAACATAGGCCTAGCCCGATGTCTGTCCAC
>JBIJBR010000211.1:0-3272 GCA_044345135.1 Vampirovibrionales bacterium | reverse complement strand
AAGCGTAGGAAGGGTGTTTTGAAGGAGCTTTAGAGTCTGAAGGCGACTACTTAAAATAGGATACGCCAAGGTCGCCAATTGCATATTCAGTACCGCCATTAAATCGAGCGTGCTTGGTGTCGGTGACGGGAAAGCCATTTGCTTGAGTAAGGCATTTTTTTCACTTAAGCAGTGCTTCCATTTTTGTAAGTGTTCCAAATGAAAGGGGTCACGTTGCATGGTGGCCAAATCAATCCAGCGCCGTCGATCCTGAGGGGTACCGCGAACAATATCTAAATCGGACAGATAAAAGGAAACGCTCGGCAAACGGCCTAAAATTTCACTACGAGACTTACAAGGTTGATCATCCAACAAAAACTGCGTTTTCCATTTTTTGTAGGGGTTCCCTTGAGCGGAAATCACGGAGTCCGTCAAAAAACGAGCTTCTAACTTAGAGGCTTGTTGTAGTTGTAACACAACGCGAGACCCCTGCCCCAAGAAGGGGTCTTCTTCTGTGGCGTCCAAGGAGCCCCCTTGGGCGTGGCGAACAAGTTCATGGTCTCGGTGGCTGCGGTGGGAGCGTCCATGAGATAAGAAATAAAGCGCTTCTAATAAATTGGACTTCCCCTGACCATTCTTTCCCATCAATAAATTATATTGATTCAAGCCCTGCCATGCCAAGTGGGCGTAGTTTCGAAACTGCCATAGATCGACGGATTCAATAAAAAGCATAGACGGATTTGGGCTCCCTTTCCTATTACTCTAGCATAAATATAAAAGACCCTCTCCAGAAACGAAGAGGGCCTTTTGTGTTTGTCATTACGCCTTGTAATAGAGACTAAATCCCAAACATACCCGCGAAAGCGCCTCCTAAAGAAGCAAAGGCTTTCGTGGGGGTATCTTCTAGGATAGAAGACTCTTTGGCAGGCTTGAAGGGAGCCACTTGCGGTGCAAGTGGTGCGACAGGCGTACTGAAAGAGGCGACATCTCCCTGTGTATTCTTCACCGTGCGGTAAGCCGACTGAGAAGAGACAGGGGTCACTAAACGAGGCGTATTACTACCTTGTACCGAAGTCTGTTGACTTCCCACACGAGCTTTTTTATCCCTCTCAGGAAATAAAATATGGGTACGTTGGTTGTTCATTAGAACTGAATGCATGACAAAGGTTTCCTTTTTCGCTACGAATCTCGCTTGTTTACGATGAAACAAGTGGAACCTCGCAACAATTTCTAGAAAACCGGCTGGGGTGAATCGACACCAGAGTCGGAGCGAAATAGCTGTGGGAAATCAATTAACGCATAGGCTTCAATTATTGTATATGATAAATATCATTTTAGCGTACTGTTTTTTAAAAAATAGACATCCCTTACGCCTAAACGTGAAATGACTTTCGCTTAATCAGGGCTAATCCCATCCATAGAATCAGGACACTCGGTAAAAAAGTAGCCAAGGCAATGGCAAGCGAGTCGGACAGAAGGCCACCAAACGTTAAGGCGCCTCCCAAACTCAAACTAATGACGATATTACGTACAATGTATAAACTAAATAAGGTAACAATGGCATAAAGAAATCCTTTGGCGCCACTTTGCCGCGGGGGAGTAAGTGCCAATGGAAAGGCAATGACCATTAAGGCCACCGTACTTAAGGGCTGAGCCAATCGCTCCCATAAAGCCAGTAGCCATTTTTTAGGAAAATCTTGGCCCGCTTGATCTTGAATACGCCGGGCTAAGGTCCAAAACCCCACTTTGGAGGGATGGAAATCCAAGCGGCTTTGCGACAAAATATCTTCATCCACATTCAGTAAGTGAGACTTTTGCACGTGATCCATTTGATTCACGACAAAACGGTCTTGACCCGCTAAAGCACTAAAAATACGGACGCCATTTAATCGCCATTGTGACGCTTGATAATCCGCCGAATTCGCCTGAATCACTTCGATATTCCCTCGAGCACTCCGCTGAATAAAAGTAAAGCCTTCCAAGTGGTTCAGGCTTGCTTTTTCGGCTTGAATTAATTTGACCCAACGCCCTTCTTTAAAAAGTGGTAGGGTGATTCCGTCTTTCGTTAATTTCAATTGAGAAGAACTGAGCACTTCTTGACGAAGGGTATCCAAACGCATTTGACTCATCGGGATTAACCATTCCGTTGAAAAAAAGGTTAGTGCCGCCACCGCGACCCCCACCACCAAAGCAGGACGAAAAATACGCCACAAGCTTAGGCCATTCATGCGCAAAGCCACCAATTCAAAGTGCTGATTCAAGTGAGCATACACCATAAAAACCGTAAAAAATACGCTGGGAGGAAACGCAAAAGCCAAGGCCGTGGGAATTTGTAAAATTAAAAACTGCACCGCCAAACCAAGAGGCAACCCTAAATCTTGCATTTCTTTGAGAAAATCAAATAAGGTATCACTAAAAAAGACGATGAGCGTCACCAGCGTCATACTTAAGATGAGCATCTTCCACAATTGTGCCCCGATGTACTGGTCTAGCCGACTCCCCCACCCTTGCATAGTCAATGTCTCATTTCTTAAATGAACCTAAACAAGCTTTATTATACGCCATAATTTATGTTAAGATAGGGGCTGTTGGTCTAATATGTATTGTAAATTCGAGGAGATAAACCGATGGCCTTAAAAGAACTGACGGAAAAAGATTTTCAAAGTACCGTAGAATCGGGCGTAACCTTGGTCGATTTTTGGGCCCCTTGGTGCGGACCTTGCCGTTCTTTGGCGCCTATTTTGGATGAAGTGGCTACCGATTTAGCAGGCCGTGCCACCATTGCGAAAGTCAATACCGATGAAAACATGGAATTGGCTCAAAAGTATGGCGTGTCCAGTATTCCGTTTATGGTTGTTTTTAAAGACGGTCAAGCCGTCGCACAGACGGTAGGGGTTAAGCCCAAGGGTGAACTTATCAGTCTGATTGAATCCCACCTCTAAGCGTTTCCATACCATTTAAAAGGGTTCCTTCTATCTGCGAATAGAGGGAACCTTTTTTTGAGCTTAAAAAGAGCAGGCTAAAAAGCGCATAGTTTTTGGGGAGAGGATGCAAAATGTAACAATGTATTCATATGGAAGCAATATATCTTTAATGATTGTTTTTATATATAGGTAAGTCCAAATAAAAACACGGACGGACACCCCTGTATCACACACCCCTGTAACAAAACAAACACAAAAGGATGCCCTTATTATGATGACTATAGAATCTACTCGTACTGGAAAGCCTACTACCCGTGCTGGAAAGCCTACTACCCGTGCTGGAAATCCTGCTCAACCTCTTCTAAACAA
>JBIJBR010000160.1:0-4416 GCA_044345135.1 Vampirovibrionales bacterium | reverse complement strand
TCTTGGATGTCACTATATTAGTGATAGTTTACATATAAGCAGACAAGGGACGACTCTTTTTGTAAGGGCTTATGCTTCAACAGAGCCCCCATCTACTATAGATGTATCTGATCCATCTCAACCTGACAAGTTGCTTGAAAACAATTTTAAAAATTGGATTTCTCCAAAAAACTGTGCGAATAAACTAAAATAATTTGATTTCAAAAGTCCTCTCCGTTTTAGGGGGGGACTTTCTGTTTGGGGGCCTTTGTCGTAGACTTAAACTTAGTGGCCTTATTTAAAGGTGAAACGATGAAAATTTTAGGCATTGATCCAGGGCTCGGGCGCATCGGCTTTGGCCTCATCGACGTGAGCACCCCACAATCCCCGTTGGCCTTGGGTTGGGGGGTTATTGAAACCACGCCCAAATCCCCCATTGGCAAGCGACTGGTTGAAATTCACCACGACATTCACGCCCTGATTCGAGACAAGCAACCTGATGTGATTGCCATTGAATCCTTGTTTTATTTCCGAAACAACACCACCATCGTCCCTGTCGCACAAGCGCGCGGCGTGATTTTGCTCTTGGCGGAACTCGCAGGCGTGCCAACGGTCGACTATACGCCCATGCAAGTCAAGCAGGCTTTAACGGGTTACGGCAAGGCGGAAAAGCACGCCGTCACGGAAGCGGTGATTCATCGCCTAGGCCTATTAAAAAAACCCACGCCTGATGACGCCGCCGACGGCTTGGCCATTGCTCTGACCCATAGCCAGTTTACGTCGTAGCGGAAGTGTCCTGCGGAATCAAGACATCAAAGCGCGTGCCGACATTAGGTGTGCTTTTCACATCAATACGCCCGCGGTGCTTTTCCACAATACGGAAGCACAAGGCCAAGCCCAAGCCCGTTCCCACCCCTCGGCTTTTGGTGGTGAAACCGGGGTCAAACAACTTGCGCATATGTTCAGGGGAAATGCCCTTGCCGTTGTCCACGACAGATACCCGCAAGCAAGGCCCCAGCGCGACGTCTTCCACCACTTTGGTTTCAATCCGTAAAACGGGTTGTTTTTTCTCATCTAAGGCATGGGTGGCATTGACCATTAAATTCATAAACACCTGATTCAACAAACCGGGGAAGCATTTAAGCATGGCCTGTGGGGTAGCGTACTGGCGTTGAATTATCAAGTGGTCTTGCAAAGAATGCTTCATCAGTAGCAGCGTACTTTCAAGCCCTTCGTGAATGTCCACCGTTTTCAGTTCGCTTTCATCCAGTCGGGCAAAATTTCGGAGGTTCACCACGGTGTCTCGAATACGCTCCCCTGCCAAGCGATTAAGATTAAGAACATCATTCGCCATTTTGAGCAACTTGGGTTCAGGCAGGATTTGAGGATCCAGCTTGCCCAAGACTTTTTCAAGCGTTTGGGTATTGGCCATTAGGGTACCGAGCGGGGTATTGACTTCATGGGCAATGCCTGCGACAAACTGCCCCAGCATGGCCATTTTTTCAGATTGGACCAAGTGCATTTGCGTTTGTTGTAGTTCATCAAGGGTATGGGTCAGCGCGTCCTTTTGGGCTTGAATTTCCGCAAAAAGCGTCGCTTGCGTCATGGCGAGTCCCAGCTGTTCAGCAAGGGCGGACAACATGTCTTTGTCTTCCGTCAACCACACCCGCACTTTATTACATTGATGCAAGGTAATCGAACCGACCCACGCATCATGCGTGATAATCGGCACCACGCCAAGGGATTGCAATTGATTGAGATCGTAAAAGGCTTGAGGCGCAATCCAACCGTCGTGGTAGGGCTTGCCGTCTTGAAAAAAGAAGAAAGGTTTTAATTGATTATGCAAGGGGGTTTCTGTCGGTAAGGCGTGGGTCAAGACCTGCCATTCAAAGCCATAATCTTGTGCATAATAGCCTTCGGTTTGATAGGTACCTGCCCCTGCCAGCGCATAAACATAAGGGGTACTGTCAGGCATTTGTGGAAGGTTCTGTAAAGATTGGCTTAAGGGAATCGGGGTATTAAACGCGTGTATCACACAGCGACTCACGCCCAAGACTTGCCCCACTTCGCTTGCCCCTGTTTTTAAAATTTGAGACAATTCTAAACTTTGACGAATTTTAACACTTAAATGATTCATCAAGAATTGACGCCCCATTAGAATTTGCATGTCGCTATAGATTCTGGCTTGTTCTAAGGCCAAGGCAATCAGGGGTAAGCCCACTTCTAAAAGGGCTTGTTCTTCGCCGTGGAAGGCTTCAAAACGTTCTTGACGGTTCATGACCAAAATACCCACGGGTTGGCGCTTGGTAAACACAGGATACACCATCGCGTGACAACGATACGGAGGCAATAGCACAGAAGCAGGATTTTCTTCAGGACTCAAAAAAAACGGCTGCGTTTTATAACTCAGTAAGGGTTCTAAAAGCGGATCCGTCCCCGTATAACGGTGATGCTCATTTTGAGTGTCCGCAAAGCCCTCGGGATCAATATGAATAATACGGCCAATGCCTTGTAAATTAGGGGCCAAAATCGCCAGACTCAAGCCATCAAATTGAAAGAAATCTCTTAAGACAAGACCAATAGCATCAAAAATATCATCCTGCAAAACACTGGAATTCAGCGCTTGAGCCAAACGTTGTAAGAGAGATAAATGCTGTGTCGTTTCCGACATAAGGGAAGATTCAGAACTCATTAGACTACCTTGGATTTATGGCACAAGCATTGGATACCAATAGAAACAGTATGACGCAGAAATCGGGATTTTTCAAATAATTTTGTCATTTTTAAAGCAATCATAAAAAAAGAGCCAATAAAAGCCCTCTCTTTGATACGGGCTCCTCTATCTACAGGATCCACTTGAAGAGGCATCATAATCTGTTCGACGTCGTCATTAAGAGACGTTCCTCGCCGTCATCGAGTTCGGAACCCCTGATGAAATGAGAGAGAAAGAAAGCACCTTTGCCATGAATTCAATGAATCAAATTCCTCTTCAAAGTCAAAGCACCATTGCAGGATTAAGCACCACAGGGGGTGCTACCGCAGCAGAAGCCCGTATTAAGCAATTACAAGTGTTAAAGGCCACCTTAACGCAACGGGCCAATGACCGCCAAATGCCGATTAATCGGCAAACCTTTAAAGTCTTACTCGAAGAAGAACTTCAAAAGGCCAGTCGTCAAAAAGGGGGGGTAGCGACGGTGCCCGTTCAACCCAAATTTCCCCAACCTTTGTCGTCTATGGGCACACCTTCGACCAAAGGAAATGGTAAACTACAACCTTTTTCTTTCGCCGATTTAGAAAAAAAGCAGTCCATGGCTCCCCCCACGGCCTTACCGACGGCTTTTCAAGCGCGACGCGCCACCTTTAGTCAAGACGTCAATAAACTGTCTAAAAAATATGGGATGGACCCTTTATTGATTGATGCCGTGATTCGCCAAGAATCGGGGTACCAGCCTCACATTGTTTCTAAATCAGGCGCCATTGGACTCATGCAGCTCATGCCCAGTACAGCGGCAGGGCTAGGCGTTCAGAATCCCTATGACCCCATTCAAAATTTAGAAGGTGGCATTAAATACTTGGGGCAACAACTTAAACGTTTTGGCGGGAATGTCTCCCTAGCTTTAGCCGCCTATAATGCAGGGCCGAATGCGGTGAGCAAATACGGAGGCATCCCCCCCTATGGAGAAACGCAACGCTATGTCCGAAACATTCTAAAACATTATTTAGCACAAAAATATCAATAAGCTTTTTACTAAGGAGATCTTCTCATGACTTTTAATATCGGTGCCATTAGTTCGATTCCACTCAACACACCACAAGGGCTTTTAAACATGGGGGGACACCTCTCTCAAACCCAAGGCTTAATGAATGGGCAGGCTTTTCAGGGCATTACTTTGCCTCAAGAATTGTATGCCCCCACCTTGACGCCCTTGAATCAAGCCTCTGGCGTGCAGTCTTTTAGAGACGTCTTAATGAATACCGTTTCTGGGGTCAATGCCACCACCAATAAACCGAATGATCTCATGAAAGAAGCCATGGCGGGCGGTGCGGTGGATATTCATGACGTCATGATTGCCAACACCCAGTCGGAACTGGCGATTACACTTACCTCTCAAATTGTGACCAAAGTCATCCAAGGGTATGAAAAGCTGAGTCAGGTTCAAATCTAAAAAGATAAATACCCTCAAACAAAAAAAGCCCAAGGTTCTGGACGAAGCGTCTTGTTGAAAATCCCCCTTTAGAAAAGAAAAAAATCGGGAAGACAGGATTCGAACCTGCGACCCTCTGCTCCCAAAGCAGATGCGCTACCAAGCTGCGCTACTTCCCGATTTATTCAATTCTAGTTCATTTTAGTTTAAAGGTATTTTCAAGACAATCACTTTGGTATATTGACTATATCCTTCATCTGGGGGGGGGGATAAATATCATTGAGACATTTAA
>JBIJBR010000070.1:0-7705 GCA_044345135.1 Vampirovibrionales bacterium | reverse complement strand
AAAATGAAATAATGTCAAGCGTTTTTTTAATTTCAACCACGCTTGAATTATAAAGAATAATGCCAATTTTTAACAACATAAAATTCCTTAATTATAACAAATTTTAATTAAAACATGAAAGTTATGTTAAATCAACAGCTTGAAGTCTTTGCCACAAGTGAAGGCATGCCGTATGGATGAAGCGCTGCTGCAAAGTGTGGCGCTCTCCCAAGGGGTTGAGTCGGGCTTCAAAGGCGAAGGTTTCCCCTTCTGGCAGGGCTATCCCGATCCAGACCAATCCTACGGGCTTATCAGGACTCCCACCTGTTGGCCCTGCAATGCCCGTGGTCGAAATACCCACACAAAGTTCAGGGGCATCACTGAAGGCACGCACCCCTTGCGCCATGGCTTTCGCCACTGAAGCAGAAACGGCGCCCTCCGTATTTAATAAAGCAGAAGACACCCCTAAATGGCGCGTTTTGGCAGCGTTACTATAGGTGACGAGACTCGCATCTATACAGTCAGAGGCTCCCGCTTGCTGAATAAAAGCATGACTTAAACCTCCTCCTGTGCAGGATTCCGCCATCGCCAAGCGCATGCCCCGTTGTCGAAGCGCCTCTAAAATACAAGGAGGCAGGGAGTCCTGTCCCGCGGGGAGTAAAAACGGCAAGACGGCAGCAGGTAACTCTTCGACAAAGCGGTCAAAATATGAAGACGCCTGATCCTCTACCGAACTGAGGCGCAGGCGGACGTAGCCATCCTCTCGAACATAGGGGGCGACTGCCGTCGATTGCATACGCGTGCCCATGGCTTCGGTTAAGTGAGATTCCCCCATGCCGTAAAACCAAAGGTCTCGCGTCTGCCTACGTGCCAAGTGAAAGGTGTTCGAAGTCACCCACTGCTCTAGCCGTTGACGCAATTCAGGCCACATGGCCTTCATTTCTTTCGGCACTCCTGGTAAGGCGATCAAAATTTGGCGGCCTTCTCGTAAGGGCCACCAGACTCCCACGGCCGTCCCGAGGGGATTGGCAAGCGACACACTCGATTCAGGAATATACGCTTGCTTGATATTGGCAGGGGGCATGGATTTTCCCCATGTGTTAAAACGGGCTTTCAGCGTGGCCAGTGCTGCCGCATCTTCACGCAACGCTACCCCATGCCCTTGAGCGAGCGCGTCAATCGTCAGGTCGTCATGCGTGGGGCCCAGTCCCCCTGTGACGATTAAGACATCACAGTGCTGAAATAAGGCTTCACTCGCCTCAAAAATAGCCGCGGCCTCATCCCCTACCGTGGCATGTTGCACCACGACAGCGCCCATGTCTCCCACTGCTTGAGCCAAGCATGACGCATTCGTATTGACGACTTCCCCCCAGAGGACTTCATCTCCCACCGCGAGCGTACTGATTCGTAGGCGTTTAAACGTTTGTGTGTCATCCTCTAGCATTCTGAAGTGCTCCTTATCTATTTGTATAGAATTCTTGTCT
The DNA here is from genome assembly GCA_044345135.1 of Vampirovibrionales bacterium. Lineage (GTDB taxonomy): Bacteria > Cyanobacteriota > Vampirovibrionia > Vampirovibrionales > JAJTHC01 > JAJTHC01. The sequence goes on along the minus strand of JBIJBR010000070.1, from coordinate 6,242 downwards.
GAAATGGGGTGTTTTCATTATACTAATAAGAACAGGGATTCGACTCTTATTGCTTCATCATCACCGCCCTTCATCGACAAAGGAAGACGTTTTATGGCCATGACACTCAAAGACAAAACGGTTTTTATTACAGGGGCTTCTAGTGGAATTGGCTATGCGTGTGCGGAAGCCTTTGCCGCCAAAGGGTGCCGACTCTTATTAACGGCTCGACGCGGCGAACGTCTAGAAGCCTTGGCCTTAAGTTTGCGTGAAAAATATGGCACGCATTGTTTGGTAGCCGAACTGGATGTGCAACAGAAAAAAGCCATTGATGCCTTGGTCCAGTCGATTCCTCCCGCGTATGCCGATATCGACATTCTGCTGAACAATGCGGGCTTGTCCTTAGATAAATCCCCGTTGCAAGACAATAACCCCGCGCATTGGGACGCCATGATACAAACGAATGTCATGGGACTTTTACATATGACCCACGCCTTGCTCCCTAAGATGTTGGAACGTCAAAAAGGGCATGTCATCAATATGGGCTCTGTTGCGGGGCGGCAGACCTATGCGGGGGGGACCGTTTATACCGCCACGAAACACGCGGTTCGTGCCATTAGCCAAGGTTTAAAACACGACTTGCTTGGCACGCCGATTCGTGTGACTTGCATTGAACCGGGTATGGTGAATACCGAATTTTCTACCGTGCGCTTTGAAGGTGACATTGAAAAAGCCAACGCCGTGTACGAGGGGGCTACCCCACTCAGCGCGAAAGACATTGCGGAAGCGGTGATTTTTGCGGCCACGCGCCCTCTACATGTTAACATTAGTGACATGTTGATTTTAGCCACCGACCAAAGCGACGCCACCACCATTTTTAGACAGGGCGACGTGAGTTAGAATCACCCTCGCCAAAGCATCAGGGAAAAGGGAGGTCTCCTTATATTGAGTCTGTTGTCTTTTATATAGGCATTTATGCCTGTTGAATTAAAACAATGCCTATTTTAAAATTTCAGCTCAAAATAAAGCATGACATTCGTTTCATTCGCTTCTTGATGATAGGGTAAAATGGGTTGAAACTGTAATTTTCTGTAGAAATAATTCAAATCCAAGCGCTCCTCCGTATCAAGCCAAATCGTATCATAGACTTGTTCGGCCCTAAGCTGTTGAATCACTGCTTCCATTAAGTAACGACCGTAGCCCTTACCCTGCATTGAAGGCAAGACATAAAGCCGCTTAATTTCCGCCTTGCCCGCTTTAAACGGATGATACGCCACGCACCCAACAGGAACGGCGTCCTCAAATAAAATCAATACATCGGCATGAGGCTTTTGGATGTATTTAGCGATTTCTTTAACGAAAGAGCCCGTATAAAAATTGGGAGTAACACCAAACTGCCTTTCCAAATGATCTTTAAAGGACACAAATAAGGTATCGACTACAGGGACGAGTTCAGGGTGGCTTTTGAGTGATTTTAGTTCTGTTTTAGATTTTTGCAAAGACACTTGTGTTTCCTCTAAAGCAAATATACACTGTTAACAAAGGGTAAGTTTTCAACGTCTTTAAGAAATCGAGCTTCTTCCAGGGGGTAAAGCCTTTTATCTAGAGACATTATAATACCCCTTTCGCTTGCATTAGGAATATTATACGATAAAACCTAACCTTTGTTAATTGTGTCTATCCAAAGTAAGGCCCTGTGAAATAAAAGCCGTCCTTTAGAATTTGCTCCTTTGAGAACGCTCAAAAAAAACTAGGGCAGCAGTGGTTCGTAAATGGCTTGCCATTGAGGCGTATCCTTAAAGACACGCAAGGCAATAATCGTTAATTCAGGACTTAGGTAGAAATAATGCCGCGTATAGGCAGGCACCACAATCCAGTCTCCTTGTCGCACCAAAAGTTCAAAGGGTTCCCCGTTTGGAGGGACAAAGCCAAAAATACCCGTCCCGTACAAGACCACCCGCACTTCGTCATCCGTATGATGATGTTCTTGTCGAAAGGCCTTTAAAATTTCAGAAAGCTTCGGCGTTTGGGGATTTAATCCGACAATATCTTCATAGCGATAAGCAAAGCGCTGTTTCAACTCAGTCAAAGGCCCTTCCACCGCCTCTAAGGCTAATGCTTGAAGATCGGGAGAGGATAGAAGCGAAGTCCCATCTAAATCGCTAAAGTATGCCATGGGCCATGTCCCTATATGAATACCCGCGCGTTGACAAGCCCGTTCAATGGCGGAGGGATCTTCGGTCACGGGGTGACCCTTTGCATCCAATACGCTTACCATAGGTTTCAACCTTCTACATTTGTTCAGGGGCGCTGACCCCTAAAAGTTCGAGTGCTTGAGCCAAGCTCATACGAATCAAATCCACCAAGGCCAAGCGTGCCAAGGCCTGCTGATCTTCCGCACACAACACACGACAGGCGGCATACAAGGAATGAAAATCCCCTGAAAGGTCCAAGGCATAACGAGCAATTAAATGCGGCGAATGGACACGACCGGCATCTTCCACGCGTTCTGCAAAGGCAACGAGCAGCAACAGACTTTCACGAACTTTGGCAAAGGCGTGTGTTTGTTCAGACAAAGGCGTAAGTAAGGTCTCGACCCAAGCGGTGGCGCTTAAATTTTGCTTAAAGGCCTTAAATTGCTCCACGCTAAAGCGAGCAGGTAAGCGTTCGCCTGATTCCGTGTCCACGGTGGGTTCAAAGGCATGGCGAAGAATCCCACAGGCGCGCGCATGGGCATATTGCGTGTAAAACACCGGGTTTTCATCACTGGCGGAAGTGGCCAAATCCACATCAAATTCAATGGTGCTGTCCGCGGATCGAGACACCAACCAAAACCGCGCCGCATCCACTCCCACTTCTTCAATCACATCTTCCAACGTCAGCATGGTTTTTCGTTTGCCCATGCGTGTTTTTTCACCGTCAACCACCAAATTAACCAATTGTCCTAAAATAATATGCAACTTCTTCGGATCATGCCCCAAGGCTTGCATGGCCGATTGAATCCGAGAGACATAACCGTGATGATCCGCCCCCCAAATGTTGACAATACTCGTAAAATCATCAGAGCGATTGAATTTATTGTCGTGATACGCCACATCCGCCGTGAGATACGTGTAAGACCCGTCACTTTTCACCAAGACACGGTCTTTATCATCTCCCATTTCGGTGGATTTAATCCACAAGGCGCCATCTTCTTCATAAGTCACACCCTTGGTTTTTAAGCGTTCCAACGTTTGAAGCACCACGCCAGACTCATGCAAGCTACTCTCTAAGCACCAAATATCAAAATGCGTTCTAAAGCGTTTAAGCAAGTCTTTTTGAAGCGTCAACATGGCGTCACGACTCAAGGTTCGTAATTCGTTTAACAGTTCTAAACTCGGTAGATGTTCCAAACGTTTGGCCCCATGATGTTCAAACATATAGGTCAACGCTTGAACACGTATGTCATCTTCTAGATATTCAGCCGCCAAGTCTTTGACGTACTGCCCTGGGTAATACGGAAATTTTTCACCCTCTACAGGACTCGGGAAAGGTGCCAAGCCCAATTGCTCTAAAGCTCTAAACCAAAGGCTATTGGCCATATTCGTCATTTGTTGACCGTAATCATTGACCAAAAATTCCGTCACCACCACGGCGCCATTATGTTGCCAAATTCGGCGAAGACTATCGCCTAAAGCCGCCCAACGTCCATGTCCTAGGTGCAAAGGCCCTGTCGGATTCGCGGACACAAATTCTAAATGAATGCGTTCCTGCTGCTTACTGGAATTAGCCCCCGCCTGTTGATGCCCTTGTAAAACAGGCAACAAGGCCTGCGTCAACGTTTGGGTATGGGCCTTGACATTGACAAAACCACCCACCACACTAAAGTCATAACCCACGTGATTCGACAGGGCTTCCACCACTTTTTGAGCCATGAAGGGAGGCGCTACTTTCGTATGCCGTGCCAAAAAAGACACATTCACGGCATAGTCCCCATGGTCGCGATGCTTGGGCTGTTCCATCCGCAGACCCTGTTGAAGGTGAGTACGCCAGTCTTCTTGAGTCAAGGCTTGGCACGCCTCAAATTCGTTTTTCAAGGCAAGCAGGGTATCTAAAAATAAATGATGTAGGTAGGCTTTCATAGCGAATCTTATGTCCTTTAGCAATCGGTGAGGTGACGACAGACCCTCAATAGATCTCATTCAACCGATACACTTCTATGCAAGTATTAAAGCACAAACCCCTGCCTTGGAAAATGCTTCCCTTAAATATCCATCCACAAGATTCACCCACGCTTAACTTAGAAAGTTAAAAATACTTTTGGGTAAAATACGCCCCATCACACCCAAACTGGCTTCATTGATTTGTTCTTGAAAACGTAAATTGGTAATCAATTGAGGCATATCCACGTCTTGTAATTGACTATAGAATTGGGAGGCCACATCCTGCTTAGACTGTGTTCGTTCTTGGGTTAAATTCAGTTGATTTAAAGTCGACCCGATATTGGCTTGCTGGTTCACCAAATTGTCGATATTCGTTTTAAGTAAATCCAATTGCGCGCGTGTGGTCGTCGTATCTCCCGCATCCAAGGCATTTTTAAGATCAATCAACACCTTAAAGGCCCCTGAGGTCGTATCCCCTAAAAGCGTATCGCCCGTCACATTAATGGTAATCGTACTTTGCTTGGCAATTTCAATAGTACGTTGAAACGGCTGGCTTTGAGACGTCCCCGCATAGGTGACGACATCCCCCGTACGGCTATAGGCTTGCGTCCCCGTTTTCGCGCCTGAAAAGAGATAAACCCCACTTTGTTGACTATTGCCCAATTGCACCAGTTGATCCACCAAGGCGTTCACTTCTTTGGCAATAGATTTCATGCCCGCAGCCCCTGTGGTGACGTTAGACCCTTGCGTGGCGAGTTCAGACGCTCGCTGAAGCACCGTAAGCATCTGCGTCATGGCGGTGTCCGTAGTAGAAAGTTCCGAAACGCCTGTCGCGATATTTCTAAGATACTGCTCGTCTTCATTCATACTGCGGGTGACGTCCATCAATTGAATGAGCCCTAAGGGGTCATCACTCGGGCGCAAAATGTTTTTGCCGGTGGCGGCTTTTTCCTGTAATTGATTTAAGCGCACCTGGGACTGCTGAAACCACTGCGTGCTTTGGGTGCCTTGCATGCCAGTGGCAATACGTCCAATACTCATGGGGGGCCTCTTTCTCTTCGATCGGGGGGAAGACTCTCCGTATAAGCATGGCAAAGCGCAGGGGTTTATTCATCCACACAAGGGCGTATTTTTTAAAAGGCTCTATTGGTTGCATCCTTAGGTGCAAGGCAAGGGGTTCGCTTGAAGGCGTCGCCGTCCCAGCACTTGCTTAAGCCTGTGATGGTGCCTAGTGTCCCCATAATAATTGAGAGCTTAAAAGCATAAGTACTTAGATTAGGTCACCTCAATATTTAAGAGTATTTCTTTAATTGAGCCATTTTTAATAATATTCTTAATTTGAGCCGTTACACTGTTCTTTTGTAACGCATTAGCGACGGATTCACTATGGATAATTTTAATATATCCAAGTTCTGATCCGCCGTACAGGACTTTTACAGCAAAGGGATCATATTTATTTTCAGGTTCTGCTAGTAGCGTAATCGGTTCATAACACTGTGACTGTTTAATTCGGTCTAACAGAGATTCATTCGCATGATGCAAACCTGCTACTTCAGTTACAAAACGAGCAGGCACTTCTTCGTGAGGAGCAATGAATTCAAACGTATCGGTATGTAGCTTGGCACCTGTCAATCCCAAAAGAGCGAAGTTACTGCCTTTATAGCTTTCCGCATTCCAATACTTTAAAAACTTGTTATAATCACTCCTGCTTGAATCAACGAGTCTTCTCGCAAAAGTGTTTAACACATCGCCTTCATAAATAGTTTCACACATTTTGAAAGCAGGATAACCATCAAATCCTGCTTTCTTTGCTTCATTCAACTTGTCTGTAAACAGATATTCAAATCTATAACCTTCAAGAGCCTCCACTAATTTGGCAACAACAAAACGTCTTTGACCTTCGGCTTTACGCCATGTTAAATAAATTGTTTTCGTATTAAATGTACTCATAAGGTTAACAACTGCTTCATTCTTTGTTTTCTAAGTTCTAATATCTTCAGTATAATCTGACTTCTATGTTCTGAAAAAATATAGGCTTGAGGAACCTCTAATTGACGTATTTCCTTCATTATCTCATTGACAGCGTCAATATAGTCTATTTTTAAGAAATCTTCAATAATT
>JBIJBR010000075.1:0-7388 GCA_044345135.1 Vampirovibrionales bacterium | reverse complement strand
GAAAGTCATGCCGTTTGAAATGCTATCGTCTTCCTCCGCCCTAAACGTGACCACAACGGTTTAAGCAATAGTTCAGAAAGGATCTTTACTAAGATGGTACTTTCTTTAGAGGGGAAACCATGTGCTCAGCATCTTTTAAGCACTTTGAAGGTGGCGATAGAAGAAACGACCGCTTTAGGGAAGCGTCCACCACAATTGGTAGTAATTCAAGTCGGGCAAGACCCTGCGTCGAGCGTCTATGTGCGTAAAAAAAAGCAAATGGCTGAATCCATTGGGATGCAGTCGAAAATTGTAAATTTTGACGTAGAGGTGACCTCTTCTACCGTGTTAAAAACAATTCACGCTTTAAATGAAGATCCCCTTGTCGATGGCATTCTTTTACAATTACCTTTACCTTCGATTTTGGAAGAAGCATCCCTTTTAGAAGCGATTTTGCCTGAAAAAGATGTCGATGGTTTTCATCCTTTTAATGTGGGACGTTTGAGTATGGGTTTAGAACCGTATGCCAAGCCTTGTACTCCTGTAGGTATGATGACGCTATTAGCTTTTTATGGTATTGATGTCGCAGGCAAGCATGCCGTCATTGTGGGACGCTCTAATATTGTGGGTAAACCCATGGCACAATTATTATTGCAAGCCAACGCAACGGTGACGGTTTGTCATCGGGGAACTCAAGATTTAAAAACACATTTAAAGATGGCTGATCTTGTCATTCTGGCCATTGGACAAGCGTTGATGTTTAAAGGGACTGATATCAAAGCAGGTGCTGTGGTGTTGGATGTTGGGATTAATCGCTTACCCACGGGGCAATTGGTGGGGGATGGGGATTACCCGTCTTTAAGTCAAGTGGCTTCGGCGTTGACGCCTGTTCCAGGGGGAGTTGGACCGATGACGATTGCCACCTTATTGCAAAACACCTTTGATTTATACCAACAACGTTTAGCGGTAACCCATTAAACGTTTCAACTCTTCAGGACGAGAACTTTTACGAAGCGCATCTTCATAGGTGATTTGATTCGATGAAATCAGTCGATATAAAGTGTTTTCCATGGTCGTCATGCCTGATTCTGCACCTGTTTGAATGGAAGAATAAATTTGAGGGGTCTTCCCTTCCCGAACCAAGTTGGCAATGGCGGGGGTCACCAGCATAATTTCTTGCGCCAGTATACGTCCTTGGTGCTCACCAAATTCATTCAGTTTTGGTAGAAGTACTTGCGACATAACCGCCACCAAAGACGAGGACAATTGAACACGAATTTGTTGCTGTTGGGCCGCAGGAAAGGCATCCACAATACGGTCAACTGTTTGCATGGCACTTGACGTATGAAGTGTGCCAAAGACTATGTGACCTGTTTCTGCCGCCGAAATAGCCAGCGCCATGGTTTCTAAATCTCGAAGTTCCCCGAGTAGAATCACATCGGGGTCTTCACGTAGTGCCGATTTTAGGGCATTGCCAAAGCTTTTGGTGTCTGCTCCTAATTCCCGTTGATGTACAATACTTTTTTTAGAGCGATGGACGAATTCAACAGGGTCTTCAATGGTGAGAATATGTTCACTTTTGGTGGCGTTAATATAATCAATCATGGCCGCTAAAGTGGTTGATTTGCCTGAACCTGTAGGGCCTGTAACCAGAATGAGTCCTTTGGTACGGTGGCATAATTCACGACACACTTCAGGTAGCCCTAAAGATTCAAATGACGGCGTAATAGGGTTGATGGTACGAATGGCGGTGGCGTAGTTTCCCTTTTCACGATACACATTCACTCGAAAACGACCAATGCCTTTCATCCCGTAGGCAAAATCCAGTTCCCAGTTTTGTTCTAAGGTACGGCGTTGTTCATTATTTAGCATGGTAAAGATAAGCGTTTGGCATTCATCTTTATTTAAAGGTTGGTACATACTACGGGTAAGTTCCCCGTTAATTCGCATAATGGGTGCCGAACCCACGGAAAGATGTAAATCACTGGCTCCACTGTCAACAACTTCTTTGAGTAAAACATCTAAAGTGGGAGTTGAGCTTAAGGTGCTTGTATTCATGTGGAATGGCGTCTTTCTTTACAGCATGACCAAGCCGAGCTGGGCCATGGTTTTGGGCGTAAACCTAGCTTTTTTATTGTGAGCTTTAAGAGAAAGAAAGCACCTATTCCGTCTTGAAATTAAATCAAATGAAGGAAGGCAAGCAGGGGGAAATTTAAGGGGATTGTTTAATCACGATGGCATCTAAAATCATCTCTGGTAAGCTTTCGTGATAAACATCCCCGATCCAAAGCTCACAAAGCGATGCTCCTTCTTGAATGGATTCTCCCACACTGTGATACAAAATAAGACCGACACCGTAGTCAAGAGGATCCGTTTTAATACTTCGTCCGCCTCCTAACGCTTTGACCACTTTGGCAATGGCGAGTGCATCAATAGATTCAATGACGCCTGTCTGTGGCGCAAGAATCAATCGTTTTTGCTTTGGCTGGGGGAGTAAATGAGTCTCTACCAAGGCGTTGACATCTCCCCCCTGCGCATGGACCCATTGCACGAATTTCTCGTAAGCCGCGCCATTGTCCAGTACTTGTTGAACGTAAGGAAGGGCTTCTTCAAGGCTTGTATGGCGACCTGCGGCGATTAAGGCCATGGCCGTCAATTTAAGACATAGCGCTTCTAAGTCTTTGGGACCTTTGCCTTTGAGCGTGTCTATGGCTTCTAAAACTTCAACCGTATGTCCCACGGCTCGTCCCAGAGGAGCCTCCATAGAAGAAATCGTACTTTGAATCGCTTTACCAAAACGCTCCCCAATACGAATGCATCGTTGAGACAAGGCTTCGGCATCGGCGTAAGATTTCATAAAGGCACCACGCCCGACTTTAATATCTAATACAATGACGTCTGCCCCTGCGGCGATTTTTTTGGACATGACGGAAGCCGCAATAAGCGAAAGATTGTCGACGGTGGCGGTGACGTCTCTCAAGGCATAAAAGATGCCGTCCGCCGGCGTGAACTTCGGGGTTTGAGCGGACAAGGCAAGGCCTATGGCTTTAATTTGCGAGACAAAATCCGTTTCACTTAAATTAACCTTAAAATGGGGAATGGCTTCAAGCTTGTCAATGGTTCCCCCTGTAAAGCCTAAACCTCGCCCTGAAAGCTTGGCGACTTTTAGGCCTGCCGCGGCCATTAAGGGCGCTACCACCAATGTGGTTTTATCCCCGACGCCACCCGTAGAATGCTTGTCCACCGTGGTGCCTTCAATCCCCATGGCGTGAAGATTCAAGGTTTCTCCACTGTCCACAAAGGCTTTGGTTAAAAAATAGCTTTCCTCTTCATTTAAACCCTTGAGACACACGGCCATGAGCCATGCGGACAATTGATAGTCCTGCATGCGGCCTTCCATCACCGCAGTGACCAACGCGACGATGTCTTCTTCAGAATGCGTGAGTCCTTGTTTTTTTTGTTCAATCCAATACGTCGGGCTTGTACCTTGGGTCATCTGTGAAAGCTCCTTACTTATTTTGGCCTGATTGTATCGGAAAAATAGACTTGCTTCAAGGGAGCTTTTTAAAAAAGGGACACAATAAAGACCCCCCCTTTTTTCTTTCGAAAGTAAGGGGGGGCTAAAATAAAAAACAAGAACTAGCCTTGGATATTAAGCTTGCTTGTATTGGCCATCATTTTAGGCGTCAAATTTTTGGCTTGAGCTTGAACACGGTTCTGAGCCATTTGACCTTCTCTTTGAGCCATTTGAGCTTTCATTTGCTTGGCTTGAGCAGCCTTCATTTGAGTTTGCATTCCCATTAACGACGCAGGGGCATTCATTACACTTTTCATAAAACATCCTCCACATTAACACAACAGAAAACCCTCTTGACGAGAGAAGAATTTTCACTACTTCTTCAAGACGAGTTCCAAAGACATCTTATCATTATATCTACTACAATGCAAGTATTATTTAGAAAGCACTCTTGTCTTTCAGAATAAAGGTATCACCTTGGTGGATGAATAAGCCAAGTTGTTTTAAAAAATCATTTTAGGCTTCGTTATACTGAGAAGGCGTTGTTTTAAATGTAAGGGAGTTTCGTTTGTGAAGCAGCCACGTCATCCAGAGGATGCCACTACTACTATTCACACCGTTTCGGAATCCTCTAAAAAAGGGGAGCTTGTTTCGGTTCCTCAAGTTCCTGCTCGTTCAGACTCTATTCGAAAGGCTGTTATGGCGGGGGGAGCGGCAAAGGCTGCGTCCGACGTGGTGACCATTCAAGGTCAGGGCATTCCTCCTGCTGCCAAGCAAGCCGAAGGCTATTTAATGGTCTCCACACCGCAACAGCAAGCGGTGCAGGATAAAGAAAAAAGTGATAAGGCCAAAGAAAAAGAAGCCAGCAATCAGCGGATTCAAGACCTGTGGCAACAGTATGCCAAAGACCGCACGAATAACCGTATTCGAGAAAAATTGGTGTTACATTATTTACATTTGGTCAAGCACACGGTGAACCGTCTGCCGTTAAGTTTACCTAATAGTGTGAGTCCAGATGATATTATTAGCTACGGTACCTTGGGTTTGTTGGATGCGATTAAGCGTTTTGAACCTGAACGGGGCTGGAAGTTTGAAACGTTTGCCGTCAACCGCATTCGCGGGGAAGTCATTGACCAACTACGTGTTCAAGACTGGGTACCTAGAGGTGTTCGCAAGCGCAATAAGAAATTGGCCGAAACACTCAAAACATTAGAAGAAAAATTGCATCGTCCTCCTACGGATGAAGAAATGGCTGCGGCGTTGGAAGTCACGGTGACGCGCTACCATGCCATGCTAAATGAAGCCAGCGTTTTGGTCTTGTCTTTAGACGAAGCATTGGGATCTGATAAAGATTCCAACATGAGTTTGCTTGATACCGTAGCCGATAAGCATTCAGAAACTCCTGAGGATAGCTTAGAAGTTGGGGATGTGCAACGCTGTATTGCAGAAGCGATTACCCATTTACCAGAGCGAGAACGTTTATTGATTGCTTTGTATTATCAAGAACATATGACCTTGAGTGAAATTGGGGAGCTGATCAATATTTCAGAATCTCGGGTCTGTCAATTGCATGCCCAAGCCATTATGAGATTACGTAACAAGTTGTCTTATTTACGTCATTAGTGTTTACATAAATTAGGGAATGAACCACCTGTGATGAAATTAGATTTACAACACTTAAAACAATCTTTGTCCACGATTTCGGTCTATCTTACCCCTGGGCAGGATCTTCATTCGGCAACGCAGGACATGATTACCGCCTTTAATCACTTGCCCGTTTCTTTATTTCTGTTTGATGATGAAGGCCGAATTTTGTTTTATAATGCCACTTTTTCAAAATTAGTAGGGTTAGATACATTGGATTCCACAGAACCCATCCAGCATATTCAGGATTTACCCTTTTATTTAAATGAGTTAAAATCAGTCATTAATCATGTCATCTTGGATACTTCCAAAGAAGAAAGACCCGCGCTTGAACGACAAGCCGTTACCCTTCAATTCCCCAAAGGTGATGTGGAACGTAGTATTGGTTTTTCGATTCGCTCAGAAGCGATTCATCGTTCAGGATCTACAGGACGTGTTTGGGTGATTGTAGCGAGTGATATTAGTCGCTATAAAAAAATTGATCCTGAAGAGGAAAAACGTTTGGAATCGATTCGACGTTCACAACAATTTATTGCCATTACGAGACAAATTGGGACCTTTTCCTTTCAAGTCTTTAAGCATTTATTTGCCGTGAGTCAATATAAATATCTACTTCATGAAGAAAATAATCTTATGATTCAACGTCTTCAGCAAGCGACGCCTTTAACGGCGGAAGAACAGCAATCGCTTTTAAAGCAAGTGCAAAAAAGTCAAGATTACTTGCAACGCATTGAAGGCAGTATTCGTGAAGCACACCAACTGTTTAAGAATTTAAAACAGCTCAATCAACCGATTCTCCTCAAACTGGCTCCTGTGAATCTTAATATTAGTTTGTGTTACTGGATTCGGGACTGGCAACGTGAAGTCAGTTTACCTGAAGGGTCTCAAATCACGGTTGATACGGACTTGAATGTGCCTAAAATTCATGCGGATTTTCATGAGATCAAACGCGCGCTGAAAGCCATTTTACAAAATAGCATTGATTTCCGTTCGCCACAGGACCTCCTTCAGATTAAAATTTACTTGGGTTTAGAAAGTCGAGAAACCACGACGTATGTGACGATTAATGTGGTGGACAACGGCATCGGAATCCCCATGGAACTCCAAGAATCCTTGTTTGATCCTTTCTTCACCACTAAGCCGAATCAGCTTTTGGGACTTGGGCTCCCGTATTCTTTTAAATTATTGGATGCGCATCACGGGCAATTGGGTGTGGATTCCCATATTGGTTTAGGGACGCATGTGGTACTTCGCTTCCCGCCCTTAGAATCAACGTCGCCTTCGGGGCATTAGTCTGAAAAATATGTCGCCAAGTATGCAAGGACAACTATTTTATGAAATCATTGATTTGGATTGAAGAAAATCCCCATATCACTTACGCGTTACAAGAAGTCTTTTCTAACCCTCGCTATGGCTTGAATGAATGGCTTAAAATCATTTTTTTAGCCTCTCCTCATCAGGCGCAAGCGTATATGGCGACCCATGAAGTCGATGTGGTTTTACTGGATCCTATTGTTTTAGATGACGCTTTTTGTGCCACATTAAAAGGTCAACGCCTCTTCTTCTATACCCATTTAAATGCGAGTGAATTTGTGCCTTTGGCCAAGAAACATCAAGTCACTCATGTATTGATTAAAGCACTGCCTTTTGATGGAAATGCGTTGGTAGAACAATTAAAACGCTGTTTGATCCCTAATTTTCATGAATCGGTATGGGGGTTTGAAACGGCGACGAAAGAAGTGTTTCGTATTGATAATAGTGATGACATGCTCACAGTGATGGGCCGTATTGAGGGGGTTCTTGAAAATGCACTGACGCTTGAATCTCGCATGGAAATTTGTACGCCTTTGATGGAAGCGATTACGAATGCGGTGTATCACGCGCCGAAGCAAGTGCCTCACGAGGAGGAAGACAAATACCGTAAAGGCCAACATATTGATTCTCTAAATAAGGGAGAAGCCGTCACCGTGACCTTACATGTGAATGAAGAGTGGGTCGTGGTAGGGATTAAAGATTTCCAAGGGACTTTGCAAGTTGAATCCATTTTACATGGTTTGTCTAAAAACTTTACGCAGGAAGGCATTTATGCGGAAAATGGGCGTGGTTTTTTCTTGATGTATTGCTTAATGGACGAACTTCAAATTACTTTGGTCCCTGAAAAATCGTCGGAAATTTTGCTGGTTAAATCGAGACAAGCCGTCGCGAATGATGAATCTGAAAGTCCGTTGATTTTTGTTTCGGAAGATGA
>JBIJBR010000232.1:0-2682 GCA_044345135.1 Vampirovibrionales bacterium | reverse complement strand
ACTCATGAGCTTCCAGTGATTTTTTAAGCAATGAACAGTAATGTCCTGATACGTTGAGTTGATAATATTGACAGCTAAAACACATCTTATTTAGGGGAACAAAGCCCGCTTTTTGTAATTTATAAATAATTTCTAAGAGTGCTTCAAGGAAGACTCCTTTTTTTTGAAGGTCCAACGTTTTTATGATTGATTGAATACCTTCCGCAAAGGAGGCTGCTTTTAGAGCTTCTTTCTCGCCAAATGCTGAGAGCATCAGTAGAAAGCTTCTTGAATCTTTAGGATTGTCATGCTTTTGAATAAGTTCTTCTGAAAGCAAAAGCTTGATCGCATTGCTTAAGGTCTGTTTTGTAATATTTAGCTTATGGGCTAGTATAGATGAGGTCAGCGAGCCATCTTCTATCAATAAAGTAATGAGTATTTGGAGTTGTAGGGGGCCATAACTGCGATCTTTTGTCTTATCCCTAAGCTTTACCCGAAATACTTCACAGGTTTGAAATAATGCCATGGTAATCTTAGAGTCAAGATCTTCAGCGTGTTGAAATAGATCAGTCACAATAGTCCCCTTGAAGGTTTAGACAGAGGGGATAATTCCCCCCTGTCTAAATTTTACTATAGAACCAGTTTTTTAACATCTTCTAAGCTAGCACCAAAGTTAATATGCAAGACTTGACCATTGTCCAACACGATGGCAGGCACAGATTTCACACCTGCTTTTTCGGCATCTGCAAGTCGTTCGGGCTGATTTCCGAAATGAACGACTTCCACAGTGATGCGGGAACGGTCTAGCAGATCGAGAACACTCTGTTCAGCACTCACACAAACTTCACAACCCGCATGGTAAAAAGTAATTTTTCTCATCATTTAACTCCCTTTCAAGGATTACAGTATATTTAGTCAGTATTACTGACTAAATATACTGTAATCCTTTTTTTGTCTTTTGTCAAGTGGCCTCCAATTCGGAGCGTGTTAGGTAGTGTTGACAATTAAGAAAGCCACAATACAATATAGTAGAAGCTAGTGGTTTTTTATGAACTGTGGCTTGGGTGAATTGGTAATGGCAGATCTTGCATTTGTAGCGTTGTTTATTACAAAAAACCGTTTTTAAATGCTATGATTAGAGTAATCGGGCAATGCATAGACGACTTCTTTTCCTACTTAAAGAAGCCTATTCTAATAAAAACATTCTAAATTAACACTCTCAAGACTAAACCTTCATTGCATAGCAGGCGCCTTTCATATAAGATTCAAGGGCACTCTTTTCATTTTTAAATCCCCAAAGGTGGTCTCTTTCATGATGAAATTTTTAACAGCGGGTGAATCTCACGGTCCTGGTCTCACCATTCTACTAGACAATATCCCCGCAGGGATTCCGATTTCTTCGCAAGCCATTAATCTTGATTTACGACGACGCCAAGGGGGCTATGGTCGTGGCGGGCGAATGAGCATCGAAAAAGATAGCGTCCGTTTTTTAGCGGGTGTTCGCTTTGGTAAAACCACGGGGGCCCCGATTGCCTTATTTATTGAAAATAAAGATCATGCAAACTGGGCAGGCATTATGGATGCAGAAGGCGAAATGACCGATGAAAAATCCTTTATTCGTCCTCGGCCAGGCCATGCGGATTTGGCAGGCTTTTACAAGTATGGCCTGGCCGATTTACGAGACGCGCTAGAGCGTTCTTCGGCGCGAGAAACGGCCGCCCGTGTCGCGGCGGGGGGGGTTGCCAAGGCTTTATTGAGGGCCCTTGGCATTGAAGTTTTTTCATATGTGCATGTCTTAGGAGGCAAAACCCTTCCTTTCGCCGAAGGGCTAGACTACCGTCAAGATGTTCAAGCCTTTATCACGTATGTAGAAGGTAATGACTTACGCTGTGCGAGTGATGACGCCACACAAAAAAGCGTGCGCACTTATATTGATGAGACGCGTAAAGCAGGCTCCACGCTTGGAGGCGAAGTCCACGCGGTGGCCACGGGTGTGCCTGCGGGTTTAGGAAGCTATGTGCAGTGGGACCGCAAGCTAGACGGCCAACTGGCCCAAGCGGTGATGTCGATTCAGGCGGTGAAAGCCGTGGCGATTGGAGACGGTGAATTGGGGTCACAAGTGGCGGGGCATTTATTTCATGATGAAATTCGATTGAATGACCAGCAGGCCATTGTTCGCCCGAGCAATCATTCTGGGGGCTTAGAAGGGGGCGTCACCAATGGAGAAGCGGTGGTGGTCAAAGCGTGGATGAAGCCCATTGCGACTTTAATTAAGCCTTTAATGAGTGTGAATTTAGAAACTCAACACGAAGAACAAGCACACTTTGAACGCAGTGATGTCACCGCTGTTCCTGCTTGTGCCGTAGTGGTGGAAGCGATGATGGCACTGACTTTAGCCAAAGCCCTGAGCGAAAAATTTGGCATGGATCATCTGGGTGATATTCAAAATGCTCTACAGTCGTATCAAGCCCGTTTAAGTCCCCCTCCACAAGCTTGATCGTTTCCAAAGCGCTTTAAGCCTCTAAATTCCAATCTGTAAAACAAAGCCTTTCAATTCAATAAAGCATGTTATAATAGAAACTGTCTTTCATCTTAAATTGAATGAGGTATTTCTCCCATGTCGACTGCTCGATTCATTTTTCATCTGTCCCCAATTCGTTTTTACAGCCTAATACTGGCATTATTTTTGGGAATCGGCATGGG
>JBIJBR010000200.1:0-3426 GCA_044345135.1 Vampirovibrionales bacterium | reverse complement strand
CGACACAGACTCGCTTACCCAGCCATTCAGGGGCGTCAGGCGCTTCTTCCACCACCCCTACAAATTCATGCCCTAAAACGCCTGTAAAGCCCATATAGCCTTTAATGATTTCTAAGTCGGTATTACAAATCCCCGCCATTAAAATCCGAATACGCGCGTGTTTCGCCGGTAAAACGGGGCGGTCTATCTCGCTGAGTGTGACGGCTTGACCATTCCAGACCAGCCCTTGATACGTCGTCGACATAAAGCCTTCCTTTCCACTTGAAGTGATCGATTTTCATCCCTAGCACAAGCGACCACAAAGTAACATACGGGTGAGTCTAACATAAACCACGCGTGCGTTCTTGCTCTGTTTCAAGTAAGCTATAGTCACGCAATCAGGAGTCTCTTTTCATCGTGGAAGCATCCTTCGTTCATCTACATACCCATAGTCAATTCAGTTTATTAGAAGCGTCTAGTCGTATTAAAGATCTGGTCAAAACCGCAGCGTCCTTCGGCATGCCGGCTTTGGCCTTAACTGATAGTGCCAACCTTTATGGGGCGGTGGATTTTTACAATACGTGTAAAGCCCACGGTATTAAACCGATTATAGGGGCAGAAATTGCGGTCATTGAAGGTGATATTACGGACAAATCCACGCGTACGGCCACTTTGCAGGTGGTGCTCTTGTGTAAAAATTATGTGGGTTATCAAAATTTAGCCAAGCTCTTGTCCACCGCACACATCGATGGCTTTTATTATCGACCACGCATCAATTGGGACTTACTGAAAGCGCATCACGAAGGTTTAATCCTACTCACCGATTGTACCCATGGCCCCATTGGCTACCATGTTTTACGGGGGCATCGAGAAGAAGCCCGAAAACAATTAGAAAGCTTGAAAGACATTTTTGGGGAGGATCTCTACATTGAATTGCAGGATCACCACATGGGGACAGAAATGCAAATCACGCAAGAAGCACTGGCCTTGGCAGAAGCCCTGCACTTGGATTGTGTCCTCACCAATGATAGTCGTTTCACCCATGAAGGACAGGGAGAAAGCGTCGATATTTTGCTCTGTATGCAGGTGGGTACCACGCTTTCAGATGAAAATCGTCGCAAAAAATTCAATGCCCATTATTATTTAAAATCTCCTACAGAAATGGCGGAACTCCTTCAGCATTTACCCGCCGCAAGCGTAGCACAGGCACGCGCCAACACCCTGAAGGTGGCCGATAAAATTGAACTGGATTGGCCGATGGATGAATCACTCTTACCTGCCTATCCCTTGCCTGAAGGGGAAAGTGAAGCGTCTTATTTAGAAAGACTGGTGCGTCAACATAGTCAAGAAAAGTATGGAAACCCTTTACCCAGTGCCATCGAAGAACGTGCCAGCTATGAACTAAAAATCATTAATCAAATGGGATTTCCCGCTTACTTTTTAATTGTATGGGATTTTATGAACTGGGCGCGTCAAGAAGGCATTCCCGTTGGACCAGGACGGGGGTCGGCTGCGGGAAGCTTGGTGGCTTATGTCTTGGGCATTACGGATATTGATCCGATTGAGCATAATTTATTGTTTGAACGATTTTTAAACCCTGAACGGGTCAGCATGCCCGATATTGATATTGATTTTTGTATTGAACGTCGTGGTGAAGTCATTGACTATGTGGGGAGGCGCTACGGGGCGGATCGGGTTTGTCAAATCGCTACCTTTGGCACTTTAGCGGCGAAAGCCGCAGTGAAAGCGGTGGCACGCGTTCTTGAAATCCCCTTTGAAGAAAGTAACCGTATTTCTAAAATGATTCCTTCTACCCCAGGGACCAAGCTTGCGGATGCCTTAGCTGAGGGCATGGAACTTCAGAAAGAAGTGGCGCAAAATCCTGATTTAAAACGTTGGATTGATCTCGCGGTGGATCTAGAAGGCACGGCCTGCAACGTAGGCACGCACGCCGCAGGGGTCGTCATTTCAAAGGATCCCTTGAATGAAGTCATTGCCTTACAAGCGTCTAAAGAAGGGATGATGATTTCCCAATGCACCATGGGGGACTTGGAAAAATTAGGTTTGCTTAAAATGGATTTTTTAGGCTTACGTAACTTAACCATCATTCACAATACCTTAAAACTCATTGAAAAAGCAGGCAAAGCGGCGCCTGTCATGCCGAGTCTACCGCTTGATGATGCCGAAACCTATGCCCTACTCAGTGCGGGAGATACCGATGGGGTGTTTCAGCTAGAAAGTAGTGGCATGAAAACCTTGGTGCGAGATTTAAAGCCTTCCGTTTTTGAAGACATCAATGCTTTAGTGGCGTTATATCGTCCAGGACCTTTGAATTCGGGTATGGCCAAAACCTTTGTGGACCGTAAGCATGGCCGTGAAGCGATTAGTTTTCCGCATCCCCTTTTACAAGACATTTTAGAACCGACCTACGGAACGATTGTGTATCAAGAACAAATTATGCAAATTGCACAGGTCTTGGCAGGCTATTCGTTGGGGCGTGCGGATTTGCTCCGTCGAGCCATGGGTAAGAAAAAAGCAGAGGTGATGGAGAAAGAACGTCAAGGCTTTGTCGAAGGCTGTGTGGCCAATGAAGTGGATACAACGTTGGCCCATAATTTATTTGATGTGATGAGCGAGTTTGCCGCCTATTGTTTTAACCGTTCACATTCCGCGGCATATGCGTTTATTGCGTATCAAACCGCGTATTTAAAGTGTCATTATCCCGTTGAATATTTGTCGGCGCTCTTGTCTTCCGTTCGCGACAGCTTGGATAAAATTCAGCATTACATTTTAACCAGCCGGAAAATGGGCTTCCCCGTCTTGGCCCCTTCAGTGAAATTTAGTCATGTCGACTTTACCCCTTCGCCCGATGGGCAGTCGATTCGCTTTGGTCTAGCCTCTGTCAAAGGGGTGGGCGTTGGGGTGGTGGAAGCGATTGTCACCGCGCGAGAAGAAGCTCCCTTTACCCATTTAGAAGATTTTTTAAAACGTGTCAACACCAAGGTACTCAACCGAAAAACGATGGAAGCCTTGATTCTGGCAGGCGCCTTAGAAGACTTTGGTTATAGTCGACAACATTTAATGCATAATTTAGAAACCTTGTTTAATTATGCAGAACAATGCCATAAGCAAGCGGAAACAGGCCAAGCCAGCCTTTTTGATTTACTAGGAGCTGGGGATGAGGCAAGCCCTATGACGGGTTTACTCTTGCAAGGAGATGCCCGCCTTGAATACCCTGATGAAACCATTCAACAAAACGAAAAAGACTTACTGGGTTTTTATGTCACCAGCCACCCCTTAGATCAAATTAAAGAAACGTTGCCGATGATGACCACACACCGTCTCTCAGAATTGTCCCAACTTAGTGATGGCGAAGTGGTTCGGGTAGGGGGCTTAGTGTCCAACATTCAGCATCGTTTAAGTAAAAAAAATAAGCCTTTAATCATT
>JBIJBR010000071.1:0-7666 GCA_044345135.1 Vampirovibrionales bacterium | reverse complement strand
GAAACCTTACAGGCATATTCTTCTCGGGGGTATAGTGAGTACTTAAGCGTAGAAATCACTTTACTTCTCAAGTATGAACAAGAAAGTATTGCGAGCCCCGCTACCTTAAGTCACTTGGCTAAACTGGCTAACAGCTTAGAGCAATGGGATTTTGCGATGACCTTATGTCAGGCCGCCTTAAAGAAAGAAGGCGCACAAAATATACAATGCTTAGTGAATTTAGCCTACACGGCTTGGCAAGCGCGACATGTTCAAGAAGCGATTTACTATTATGAACTTGTCTTAGAAGACGCCCCTGAACATGCGGTGGCTCACAATAATTTAGGATGCCTTTACTTTGACGAAATGGCAAACAAGCCCCGAGCGCTCTTCCATTTTGAAAAAGCGGTGCAGCAAAACCCACAATACGCCACGGCACATTTTAATCGAGGACGCTTACTTTCACAGCAAGAACGCTACAGCGAAGCAGCACTGGCCTTTAGTACCGCGAAAGCTAGTAATGTATTCAGCCAAGAACTCGACAATGAAGAAATTAATGACTATTTAGAACGCTTATTTAATGACTTATAAAAAGTAGACGAGCAATAAACCCACCTTTTTATCATTTCCTATAAGAGAGAAAAGAGAGTCGCCTGATCCCTACGATCAGGCATTTTTTTGAATTTCGTTGAATAGGTCAGGAGACTTCAGGTCTTCACTAGATTAAGATCATCAAACTCTCTGTCGAATCTTCTGGCTTTACTTTGGCGTCTTCTATGACTTGGGCATCATGCTGGGCTTGACGTTCTTTGGCAAGGGCAAAGCGTTTTTGATCGGCCGCCACAGGACTAAAATATTCAGGATAGGTCTCTTTCGCCCCTTTTACCGTCAGGTCCTTGCCTGCTTGATTGATAATCGCTCGATTCCGACGGTTTAAACCTTCTTGCGCGTGAGCACTTTCCTTGCCTTCTTCAAACGCAGCCCATGACCCTAAACCTGCGATGGCAAGTCCTGCGGCCAAAGGAACAACCCCTTGCCACTTCGATCGAGACTGACGCACTTCAGCGGACGCATGATGTAGAAACCCTGCAGACGCGTGCATCGCATCCGACCAAGAAGGCGTGTTTTGGACGAGTTTTGTATAATTTGTTTTTAAAGTATCGGCCGATTTTCCCATTTTAGCAAGGTCTAGGTCTTTGCTTAACTCTTCCCACGAAAGCGCAGGGGTAAATAAAGCCTGTTCTTTATGGGTTGACATTTTAGCCAGTTCACTTAAGTTATTCGCTTTACTAGTTAAGGCGTTGGCTAGATTCTTTTTCCCAAAATGTTCACTCACATTTTCCACAAGGCTCAAGCCTGCCCAAAGCCATAAGCCCCCAAGCAAAGAACTGGCAATGGCCTTGTCCCGTCTCTTATCTCCTACCGCTTGTGGGTTCCCAACCGTTTTAGATAAAAAAGCTGAATCATTGCGACGATCACGAGGCGTCGGGACTTGCATCGCCTCTAAACGATTCAGTGAGTCATTTAAAACTAATTGGTCTTCAGAAGGCGCCTCAATTAATAAAAGTTGAGCTTCAGGACTCGCTTCAGGAGTCGTTTCAGGTTTATTCACCAAGCGCTCTGAAGGTTTCAAAGCAGGCGCTGGAAGTGTTGGGGAAAGCACGGTCATTATATAAGATCCTTAAAATAGTTAAAGTAAGCCATTTATTATTTTTTAATAAAGCCAAGTAAATACAATACTACATGTAAGATAGTTCGTTTGTCAATAAATTTTTTATTCAATGTACTCTCGTAAACGACGACTACGATTAGGGTGACGCAATTTACGTAAGGCCTTCGCTTCAATTTGACGAATACGTTCACGCGTGACGCCAAACAACTGGCCGACTTCTTCTAGTGTTCGTTGACGGCCATCATCCAAACCAAAACGTAAACGTAGGACATCACGTTCGCGCAAAGAAAGTCCTGCTAAAACTTCGGTCAAGTCTTCGCGCAATAATTCATGAGCCACGCTCTGTGCAGGGGCTTCCGCTTCACGATCCTCAATAAAATCTCCTAAACGAGAATCTTCTTCTTTTCCAATAGGCGTTTCAAGCGACAAGGGTTCCTGCGCCACTTTAATAATTTCACGCAATTTATTAACGGAAATGGCCATACTGGTGGCGAGTTCTTCTTCGCTGGGTTTACGGCCAAGTTCTTGGGCGAGTTGACGTGTTTTTTTACGCAATTTGTTGATGGTTTCCACCATGTGAACAGGAATACGAATCGTACGCGCTTGGTCCGCAATGGCTCGAGTAATGGCCTGA
The DNA here is from genome assembly GCA_044345135.1 of Vampirovibrionales bacterium. GTDB lineage: Bacteria > Cyanobacteriota > Vampirovibrionia > Vampirovibrionales > JAJTHC01 > JAJTHC01. The sequence continues at coordinate 5,381 of JBIJBR010000071.1, read as the reverse complement.
CGAATCCACCAGGTGGCATAAGTAGAAAACTTATAGCCCCGTTCGTGGTCAAATTTTTCAGCCGCACGAATCAAGCCTAAATTACCTTCTTGAATTAAATCTAAAAAAAGCATTCCCCGACCCACATATTTTTTAGCGATAGACACCACCAAGCGTAAGTTGGCCTGCACGAGTTTTTTCTTCGCGCGTAGTCCACCTTCCCCGCCTTCGGCGATTTTTCGTGCAAACTCGATTTCTTCATCTGCAGTGAGCAAGTTAATACGACCAATTTCCCGCAAGTACATGCGTACAGGATCATCAATCACCATTCCTTTGGTGTCAGCAGAAAAATCAACCGTGTCATCATCGGTATTAATGGCACCATTATTAATGACCACAGGATTGCCGTGATTAAACAAGGACGCATTATCGTCTTTTAAGAAATCATCTAAGCCGACATCATCATGCGTCGTGCGTTCAGAACGATCAATGAGATCAATTAGGGCATCATCGCCTTTGCTGGATCGTCGCTTCATCATATGGGTAATCCTTTGAGTTTAGGGTTTTACCGTCGTGCACTAAACATTCAGGGAAAAACAGGGTTCACTTAACACACGGGGCTGTAAACAAAATTTTAAAACATCTACGAAATAAGAGCTTACGCTTATCTAACAAGAGCTTAAAGGATGCTCCAGATCATCTTGTGCTAGTATATTTTAGCTTTGTAATCAAAGTTTACATTCTAGCTTGCTTGCATTAGTCGAATAGGAGGAGCATCATAGGTCTTGATTAGATGAGTGGAAATGTATCATAGCATAAAAAAACAAAAGTTGAATAGTCTTCTTTTATTTTTGACTTATACTATTAAAGTATTTTTCAAATTGATTTAAGCTTGCAGGTTCTTCTTGTTGACCTTAATTCAATTGAAGGTAATAGTCCTTGGCTTTATTAAAGGATGCTTATGTCTCAATCGGTTTCATTTCCAGAAGCGGCGGAAGCGGTCAAACAACGTCTCGATGTGCTTGAAACGATCGGGCGTTTTGTGTCACTTAAAAAGAAAGGACGATCACATCTCGGCTTATGTCCTTTTCATCATGAACGCAGCCCTTCCTTTAATGTGTCTGTTGAAAAAGGGTTTTTTAAGTGCTTTGGCTGTGGTGAAAGTGGGGACGCCATTAGCTTTTTGATGAAAATCGAACATAAAAGTTATGGTGAAATTATTCGAGAACAAGCCGACGCGCTAGGCTATACGATTCGCTATAGCGATCAAGTAGACGCGCAAGCCCATTATGTACAAAAGACAGAAGAACGCGAGCGTTTGTGGGATGTCTTATACAACGCCAGTCAGTGGTTTCATACCCAATTACAGTTGCCTGAACAGCAGGCGGTTCAAAGCTATTTAGAAGATCGCGCACTGCCCAAAGACGCCATTGAACGCTTTCAGCTCGGTTATGCCCCTGATTCATGGGACGCCTTGGGGCTTTATCTTCGCAGTGCTTGTCCTCATGTGGACGCGGATGCCTCTATTCTAGAACGTGCAAGCGTGGCGGGCAAGCGTGACAATGGGCAAGGCTATTACGACAAATTTCGGCATCGATTAATGGTACCGATTCAAGACATTAAAGGCCGAGTCGTGGGTTTTGGTGGTCGAGCCTTAGGGGTGGATCAACAACCCAAGTATTTAAATTCCAGTGAATCGCTCATCTATCAAAAAAGTCAGTTGCTTTATGGTTTATTTCAAGCCAAAAATGCCATTCGCCAACGTAAACGTGCTGTCGTGATGGAAGGGTACTTTGATGTTATTTCTTCTCATTTAGCAGGTCTAGAAGAAGCCGTCGCGACCTGTGGAACCGCCTTGACAGAAGCCCATATTCCCCTGTTGATGAAAGCAGGCGCCGAAATGATCTATCTTTGTTTTGACAGTGACCAGGCAGGCCGAAATGCCATTTTTAGTGCCTTGGAACGCCTAGACCCATGGATTCAACGACAATCCATTAAAGTTCGCATTCTGTGTATCCCCAGTGGGAAAGACCCTGATGATTACTTTAAAAGCCATAGCCTGACTGATTTTGAAACCCTCATGCGAGAGGCCCCCGATGCGTTACGTTTTCGTTTAGACTGCGTATTAGAAGGCATTCAGATTCATCATGCAGACGGCCAATTAGACGCCAGTAACCGTTTAATCCCTTTACTGGCAAAGGTTAAGCACCCCATCATTCGTTCACAATTACTGGCTCAATATGCGGAGCGTTTACAATTGCCTGAAGAAACCTTACGGCAGAGCTTGGCACTTTTTGAAGGGCGCCAATCGTCTCACTATAACGCCTCTAAAAATAATTATGTGTCTCGTCCTCCACGGCCGAGCTCGTCCAAGAAGCGTTCCAGTTACGGTAAGCCTATTTCAGCCCCTGAAAATTTTAGCCGTTTGCGTCAAGCTTTATTACAGCAGCAAAGTCCCCTTCTAATTGAACAACATCTACTGAGTATGGCCTTGTCACAAGCAGACGTCTTTACAGGGCTTCAAAAAATATTGGCTACCTTTCAATGGCAAAGCCCCATGATGGCTTGGGTGTGGCAACAAATACAAAACCTTGATTTTGAATGCGCACAAGAACACGTGTTGAATCTATGGCAAGATTCTGAACGACAAAATAAAATAGCTTTGGCCCAAGGCTTACAACAAATTTTAATGGGACAAGAGTCCATTAAAGGACAAGTGCAAGAAGGTCAATTGGGACCCATTGAATTGCTGCAAATGGTGAATCAAAGCTTAGGGCAGTGGCATCGACGGCAGCAACAAAAAACTTTAGAACGTCGAAATAAATTGTTTCGACGTAAAGAACATGGCGAAGAAGACCAGAATGTCCAAGCCTTAGATGAAGAAGCCGTTCTACTTCACTACGATGTTTTAGAGGCACAAAGTGCCTTGAAATGGCCCGAATCATAAAAACATTTATTTTCGAGTAGGTGTATATACAGGGCTTGAAATGGACTCTCTTTTGCCTTAACCTTAAAGGGTCAACGCGCTATATTTTTCAGAAGAAAATTTAGCATCACAATTTGATTTTAATCCTTGTGATTCAAAATATTTCGTGCAATACTAGCGATAGTAAACTGAAAACACTGAATCTTCTTCAGCATTTCATTCAAGTATACAAACCTTATGATTGACCAGAAGGAATTTTTCCCATGTCTAAAAAATGTCAAATTTCTGGGGCAACCCCTAAAAAAGCAAATAAAATTAGTTTTTCCAATAAAAAGCATGGTCGCCGTCAGGAACCTAACCTACAGTGGAAGCGTTTTTGGTGTGAAGAACGCAAAGCCTTTGTGCGTTTAAGAGTCAGCACCCGTGTGATTAAATTGGCTACTAAATTAGGTTTGGCCTCTGCCTTAAAAGCACATGGCACGACCCTGAAAGCCGCATTGAATAATTAGTTTTATGATGAGGGATACCCGTCCCGACGATAATTTGGAGTATTAAAATGGCGAAAAATGATAAAGGGGCGCAACCTGTACGCCTTAAAAGTACCGAAAGCGGACATTTTTACAGTATTCGTAAAAATAGAAAAAAGAATCCTAATCGCTTAGAACTTCGTAAGTATGATCCTACGCTTCAGAAACATGTGATGTATCGTGAAGAAAAAAAATAAGTTTTTTGATTAAATTGAAACAGGGGGTGTCCAAACTCCCTGTTTTTTAGTCTAAGGTCTTATGATCTCGTCCTTAAGAAAGATGCCTATCTCATGCCGACAGAAAACGTTCCTTTTGCAACATTGAACTTATATAAGCCTAAAGGTCCCACCAGTCATGACATGGTGGCGCAAATGCGTAAGGTCTTCAATCTTAAAAAAGTAGGGCATTTAGGTACTTTGGACCCCATGGCGGAAGGCGTTTTACCTATTTGCATAGGCAATGCGACTCGATTAATTGAATATTTCCCTGACACCAAAACTTACGAAGCAGGCATTCGCTTGGGGAAGGAAACCACGACTTTAGATTTAGAAGGGGAGGTATGGAAAGAAAAACCCGTCCCTGAACATCTAAACGAAGCCCTATTAACCCAGATTTTTGACGCCTTTACAGGTCATATTGAACAACGTGTGCCTCGCTATTCGGCGGTGCATTATAAGGGTAAAAAATTATACCACTACGCGCGAGCTGGCGTCCGTATTCCTTTTGAAGAACTGCCTGTTAAACCCGTTGAAATTGCTCATTTAGAATTAATTGAAGCCCGATTGAATCAAGCAGAACCTGAATTTAAAATTCGTGTGTCTTGTTCTTCAGGCACCTATATTCGCTCTTTAGTGCGAGATATTGCCTACGCGCTTGACACGGTAGGGGTGATGACTTCTCTGGTACGGACACGACATGGGCGCTTCTATAGTGAAACATCACATGCTTTAGAAGCCGTCAAAACTGCCCCTGACCCGTGGGCCTTAACCATTAATCCCTTAGACTGTTTATCTCTTGTACGTGTCCAACTCGATTCTCAAGAGTCCTATGAACGGCTCTTACATGGTGCGGTCTTGGAAGCGGCTCAGTTTAGTCCCGCCTCCTTAAAAAACGAAACTTTCGCACTGGCGCTATTCCAAGAAAAATTAGCAGGCGTCACTCAGTGGGACAATCACCGTCTAAGGCCCTATAAAATATTAGATGTTCATTTTAAATCCCCACTAGACGTTGTCTCAAGCTAAAAAGAATCCGAACCGTCCTTTCCGAGGAGAAAAGCTAAGATGATGACGACCACGCGACAAAAGCCCAAACCCCTTAACACAGGTGATACGATTGCGATTATTTCTCCTGCGGCGCCTAGTGAAGGGAATGATTTTCATACGGGTGTGGCTTGGCTCGAATCTTGCGGATATCGTGTACGGCTGATGCCTTTTGCGCGTGCCCAAAATGGCTACATGGCGGGGACGGATGATGAACGACTCTCTGATTTAATCACGGCCTTAGAAGACCCCAGTATTGACGGTGTTTTATGTGCGAGAGGCGGTTATGGTTCTGGCCGTTTAGTCCCACGACTGCCGTGGGCGCGCTGGAAAACAGAGGGTTTACCCTGTAAATTACTCATGGGCTTTAGTGATATTACGATGCTTCATAACGCTTTTTATCAAGAATTAGGCTGGGTGACTTATTACAGCCCGATGTTAACGTCTAATCTATTGCACGACGCCCAGCACTGGACAAGACAACAATGGTTAGCAAGCCTTAAGGCCGAAACCTTTACGACACTTCCTGTAGACTTGGCGAATCAAGATCCCTACCACTGCTTATCTACGGGTATTGCTGAAGGGGTGAGTCGAGGCGGCAATTTAAGTTTACTCGCCAGTTTATGTGGTACGCCGTGGCAACCTGATTTCACGGACGCCATTGTCTTCATTGAAGACTGGAAAGAACGC
>JBIJBR010000186.1:0-3677 GCA_044345135.1 Vampirovibrionales bacterium | reverse complement strand
CAGGTCTCTTTAACGGGGCCAAGGGCATGGTGCTGGCAGATTTTTCTCAAATCGATGAAGAACCCATTCGTCCCCTTTGGCAACAACTCCAGTTTCTATGCCAAGACCTAGATTTCCCTATGGGCTATGGTTTTACTATAGGTCACGGGGCGCAAACTTTAACGCTCCCCCTAGGCGTGAAATGCCGTTTTGACGCTGCGGTTGGGCGCGTAAGTTTCTTAGAATCTCCACTTCATCTGGATTAGGCGCAAAACGTTCACGTTTACGCTGCATGAGTGCTTCTTGCTCTGGACTTGGGGCATCTGCCAAGCTTAAGACGCTACTTTTAATCCCTTGTAAAAGCACTTTTTCTTTTTTGAGATGCCGATTTTCCCATGAAAAGAGTAAGAGTTCTTCTCGAAGCGCATCCGTCGCCAACACTTCATTCGCGTGCCGACCAGTAGAAGCGTTCATCCACACAGGAATGTGGTCTAATCCTTCAATCGCGGTGGGTTCTGAAAAATAAGGGCGAGCGGCCTCCCATTCTAAAGTGAGGGTTTGATTCGTGTCTTGAGTCAATAAAATAGGAGTCTGAATACCCAGTTCATTTTCAAACCAAAAAATATCTTTTAAAGGCAGCGGACTTTTTAATTGAAAAGACTTTTGGCCCGTAAAAATGTCAACCCCTTTTACAATGGGGCTTTCGCGACTCATGAGACAGAGAGTTCCAAAACGGCCTTTGCGTTCATCAAGCCAAATTTGATGAATACGAGGAGAGGGAAGCTTCTTTTTATCTTTCGCTAAACGAGGAACTTCTTCGTTCAATTGACGTAAAATTTTCATTTGTTGAATATCAATTTCTAGAATATGTTCCCCTAAAGTATCCACGCCATAGGCCAAAGGGAGTCGAGGATGTAAAACAACAGTTTCTAACGGAAATGGCAAGCTTAAAACACCTTTGATGAGATGATATTGACTATCCATAAACGTCATTTTAGGGACGTAACGATGCATGGCCAACAGAATAGGATAATACGCATGATGTATAAGTTGCTGTGAGACATCCGTCAATTCAAGTTCACGAAGCCGTTGCTGGCTTTTAAGATCAATAATATTAATCTTAGCGGCACCAAGGCAATTGACATAAACAAAATCCCCTGCGGAAGTCGCCGTGGCAGACGTGGACAAACAGCCTAGATTCAAACGCCATTTGGGTTTCCAATTCAGTGCATCCCACACGGTAAAAAAGCTGTCCTTCACCGAAGCCGTCAAGAGAAGAGGGTCCACTACGAGATTCTCTGGAGTCAATGCTTTAGAAATCGTTTCAATGGGTCCAAGCACCGTAGGCGTTATATTTAATGCGGTACTTTGGGCAGGAGGCGTTTCATAAGGTAAATCACCCACCAAAATACGAAGTTCGCTGGGGATTGAAAACCCCGCAGGCACCATAAAATTTTGAGGGAATAACCCCGTTTTTAAATCACTAGGAATACTTTCCGTACGAGAAAAGGTGATTTTACCATTTTCCGTTTCTAAGAGCCGTAACAAGTAAAACCCATGATCAAAAGCAATCCAGTCGGGCGCCTTGCTTTTCAGGGGAAATTGTTCAATCATCCGACTCGGTTCTTCTTCCTTATCATGTCCTTGGGGAAGTACAGGAAGATAAGTCCGTTTATCGCTTAAAAGGGCCAAACAGTCTTCACGAACACGAACATTAGGATCCAAAGTCTTAAGATACAACAAGACGGCTTCAGGCAAACGATTACAAGTGGAAGGAGAGGCCTGCCCCTGCGTAAAAAACCACGCCGACATCAAAAATAAAAGTAGACATAGCTTCCGCCCTACAGACTGTAAAAAGAAAGGAGGATTAAGCATAAGGAACCTCTTCTAAAGAAGACGTGGCGGACGCTTTCGTAAAAGCCTCAGAAAATGAAGCGGCAAAATGACCAGTGGCCACATAATCCGCAGGGCCTGTCATTAAGACGGGATCCGTATAGTCGCCTGACCATTCAATCGACAAGGTTCCCCCAGGCAAGCGAATGTCTACAGGTTGAGACGCGCGCGCGCGACCACTGGCAATGGCTGCAACCGCCGTGGCACAAGCCCCCGTTCCACAAGCCAGGGTAAAGCCACAGCCTCGCTCCCACACCACGACTTGATAGGTTTGCGCATTGAGAACACTTGTAAATTCGACATTCGTTTTAGCGGGAAACTGCAAATGCGTTTCAATCAAACGACCATCTACTGAAGGATTCAGATGCTGATTGTGAGGCGCATCCATAAATAAAATGGCATGCGGATTTCCCATACTAATCGGCCATACTTCCCATGAATCTCCATCATGATTCAAGACGGCGGGACTTTTCCCAACTTCATAAGGGCTTTGAGGCACAAAAGGCACTTGACTCGGTTCAACAATAGGGCAACCCATGTTCACCGTTACGCTATGGTCATCATTCAAAGTGGGCTGAATGAGACCCGCCCCTGTTTCCGCGCGAAAACTTCGGCCTTGCCATAAGCCTTCATCAATGACGTAACGCGTAAAACAACGAATGCCATTGCCGCACATTTCAGCGATGGAACCGTCACTATTGATGTAAATAAATTTTAGATCGTATTGAGCAGTATCTTGAGGAGCGGCAGCCACAATTAGGCCATCTGCTCCCACGCCAAAATGACGATCACATACGTTTTGAGCCAACACCTGTAAGACAGGCATGTCGATAGAAGGTAAATCAGACGCCTTCATCATGATGAAATCATTGCCTAAGCCGTGCATCTTTTTAAAAGGTAGCATTAATAAAATTCCCCCTATTTTACGCGTATAAGATATTTTTTAATTCTAACAAAAAAATGAGCAAACGCATAGAAAAGCCTCATAAAAAAGGACTCCTCCCGTGAAGAGTCCTTAAATGGATTACTCGCGTCTAGAAAAAATAGAAACCACTTGAGTTAAACAAAGGCTTTGAGTTTTTTTACATTTTCTGCCACATCTTGAATAGAAATTTGAAGCGCTTGGTTTTCTTCAGGCGTTAATTTCAGTTCAATGACTTGCTCTAAACCATTCGCCCCCAATTTACAGGGAACGCCCACATATAAATGTTGAGTACCATATTCGCCTTCTAAGTAAGCGGCACAAGGTAAAATACGTTTTTTGTCTTTGACAATGCTTTCGACCATATCAATCACTGAAGCGGAAGGCGCATAAAATGCAGAGCCTGTTTTAAGATGCTTTACAATTTCGGCCCCGCCATTTCGGGCACGGAGCACAATGGCGTCCAACTGGTCTTGAGGAATAAAGCGATCCAAGGGAATACCTGCAATACTACTGTAGCGAACCAAAGGCACCATGCTATCTCCATGGCCACCAAGCACAAAGGCTTGTACGTCTTGGACAGAAACATTCGCCGCTTCAGCAATGAAGGTACGGAAACGAGAGGTATCCAAAACCCCCGCCATTCCAATGACACGCGCTTTCGGGAAGCCTGTTGTTTCTAAAGCCACATGGCACATGACATCCAAAGGATTAGACACCACAATCAAAATGGCTTCAGGAGCTACCCGCTTAATTTCTTGACAGACGCTACGCATGATTTTCGCGTTGGTTTCTAGTAAATCATCACGACTCATCCCCGGTTTACGAGCAATCCCTGCCGTAATGACCACCAAGTTAGCCCCTGCCACTTCTTCATACCCGT
>JBIJBR010000022.1:0-13790 GCA_044345135.1 Vampirovibrionales bacterium | reverse complement strand
ACAGGCCCACTTTGGCAAAGGTCCAAGGCTTTTCCTTGGGGGATGCCTTCGGCCACATCAACCAAGACCACCGTTTTAGCCAATTCCGCTTCTGCCAAACGTTGCGCGGTGGTTGCGCCAACATTACCCGCGCCAATGACTGCAATTTTTTGAAACATAAGAAGGAGGTCCCTTTTGATTCCTAGCATATAACACATACCCATTTATTATACGTGGAAGCCTTGGGGGAGGCAAGCTTGAGAACCAAGGGACCCTATTAAAGCGTTTTAAAAGACGCCAAAGGCTCTTGCGCAAGAAGGGGCGTATTCGCCGTGCTCGGCGTTTGCATGGAAACCACATGCTGGAGTCTCGTTAAGGCGTCAGGCGCGACAGAGACTAAAGCGTACATCATAAGAAAACTCGCCACCAAAAAAAAGATATCGTCTTTTAAGGTCTGTTTACGACTCATTCTTAACGCCATGCTTTTCGATGTAGACACTTTAGACTTCATTTAGGCGTCTCCTTTTGATCCCGTTCCCTTAAAATACTTCGGTTGTCTCTGAATTCTGCTAAAGATGTTTACTTAAATTGTTACAAATTAGGACTTCGGGAAGTCTGATCCATAGATTCATCGCTCTATTTTGAGCTGGCGACCGACCAGCTTAAAAAGAAAGCCAAAAATCCAAAACACTATATCAGCTCAAACGCTCTAAAAGACGCGCTTCTACAGCTGTAAACCAATGGGGTTCTGGAGACAATTTAGTCCACGTGCAAAAGGCTTCAATGGCTTGGTGAATCAGCATGCCTAAACCATTTTGAACCACAGGACAACCGCGCTGTTTCACCGCCTGCATTAAAGCGGTTTCAGTGGGATTGTAAATTAAATCCACCACGTGGGCCTGAGGATTTAAGGCTTCAACTTGAATCAAAGACAAAGGCAAGGCGTTGGGTTCAGGATGCATCCCCAAGGGTGTACAATGAATAAGCACATCCACCTGACTTAAAATATTTGCGTCCACCGCATCTGGGTGAAGGACCTCTAGCGTGGAAGGGGCATGGCGTTCATCGCACCAGGCTTGAAAGCGACGAGCCAACGCTTCCCCTTTTTCAGGCGAGCGCATCATGAGTGTGACGTGTTGAATAGGCGCCGTTCCTTCAAAGCAAAGGGCAGATAAAATCGCACGGGCTGAACCTCCCCCACCAATAACAAGGGCATGGCCACCTGCCAAGATATTTTGCGTGGCAGGACTCAAGCTTTTATAAAAACCAGACGCATCCGTATTGTGACCAATCAGGGTAATTTCTTGTTCCACTTCCACTTGAAACACCGTATTGACCGCCCCAATGCGCTTGGCTTCAGGCGTCAAGACCGAAAGCTTGTCATGTAATAAGACTTTATAGGGAATGGTGACATTAAAGCCATGCACACCCGATAAAATCAGGCGACTAATGGCACCGTCTTGTAATTCGGCTTCGGTGTAATCAAAGAGTTGATACTGGCCTGAAAGTCCTGTCAGTTCTAGCAAGGTTTGGTGAATCAATGGGCTATAGCTATGCCCTAAAGGATGCCCCAATAAGCCAAAAGAATAGCGACTGGTCATTTGAGTCATCCTTTTCTTAACGCAAACGTATGACTTTATTTTGAAAGGAAGAGGCAGGACTGTCAAGCTAAAAAGGGGGCAGACCCTCTTTTTTATGCTAGGCTATAGATAGTATTGAAGTCACTTATGAGAAACTCGTCATGTTTACAGGGATGCTAAAAAAACGACAGGGACATCTTGAAGCCCAAGAACCTTTGGCATGGGGCTACCTTTCGGCATTGGGAACAGTGAAAGCAAGTCCTAATTTTTACGGCACGTCAACCTATTTACGTTCCGTTTTAAAGCCTTATCAGGCGGATGTACTCTTTCAAGCGTTGGCACACCATGCGCCAAAAATTTGGCAATCTATTCCTGCCGAGGCTTGGGTCATTGGACTTTCTTCCCATTCAGGGGAAGATTTACATCAACAAGGGGTGCTTTGGTGGTTGGAACAGGCTCATATTTCTTTGTCACAAGCGCCTCAAGCCCTGGTGTGTGGGTGTCACCCTCCTTTGTCAGCGGTGCACCATCCGTTTAAGGAAGCCCTACAGCCGTGGCATCATAATTGTTCGGGACAACATGCCATGATTTTGGCCCTGTGTCGCGCTTTGTCGTGGCCCATGGAAGGATATCACTTGGCGGAGCATCCTTTTTTTCAAGCCACCTTAGGTCAACTACAAGACGATTTGCCAGGGGGGCCTATCCCTTGGGGTGTTGATGGTTGTCACTTACCTACGCCGTATATGAGCCTTGAAAATACCTTACGTTTGATGCAGCAACTGATTTTACGTTCAACGGGAAAAAGCTTAATAAACTGGATGAAGCAGTCCCCTTTTTTAGTCGCGGGTACCGATCGTTTTGATACGCAGTTGGGCGCCCTACCCTACCCCTTAGTCTCCAAAGGGGGAGCCGAAGGTTTATTGGTGCTTTGGCACATAGAGCGCCAAGAAACGCTTTTAATCAAAAGTCTTTCAGGTAATGCAACAGCACGTAATCTGTATGCGTGGCATCTCCTCGCGCATTTGGGTTGGATTCCACAAGCGCTTGCGTTAGAAATGGCTCCCTTAAGGGATACCTCCCCTTTTGCGGTGGTGCCGAGTGATTTAGAAATGGCGTTTTAAAGATCTCTTTATCCTGTACGACAGGCGGCTTTACGTTTTCCATCTTTACTTTAAATGATTTTATGCTTTATCTTTTATAGCCACTTTTTGTAACAAAAGAAAAGAAATGTTACGCATCGTTAAGAATATAGAGAACAAAAATTAAACATGCTTGCAATCAATCCTCTCTTGTTGATATGGTAACACTATACCTTTTTTTGAGTTGTTTTGTTATCCCTTCTTCTCAATTGTAAAGTCCAACCTTTCTCATGGTTCGTCAAACACTGAAAAACACCTATCATACCAGTTCACTCTACCTGCTTAAATTCTTGGATTTTCTGAGCCAAGGGGCTAGGAAACGTTCGGAATTACAAGCACTTTTTGAGACGGATCCCGATTGCTTGTCCGCACTTTCAACCGACACCTTGCGTCTTTATGCCAATGCTTTAGAAGAGTTGGGGTGCCATTTGCAACGCCCTGACAAGTATAACGGGTATCACTATAAGTTGATTGACACGTCTTTTATGATCCAGTTTACGCCCGAAGAATGGCAGTTACTTTTGGATTCCCTACACACCAAGTTGCGTGGCAGTTCAGTGCCCGTTTTTATTCGTGTCTATGAAATGGTCGAACATTTTATTAAACAAAATTTTTTAACTCAGGCACATAAGCAACAATTACGTTCCTTGTTAGACCAGTATATCCTCACCTTTCAATTAAAAAATATTAAATTGTTAGAGCGTTCTAAGTCTTTAAACGATTTTTTTTTAGTGGAATACGAGGGGAAAACAAACACACACGAATGGCATTTATTGCATGATAGCCTTGTTCTAGATCAAGGCCGTTTTTATTGGTTGTGTTATCGTTATGATGCTGTTGCTACAGAAGTCTGCCCATTGATGTTGCGTGTGGATCGCTGCCGTAGCATATTTCCCTTTAATCAGTCCAGCCTTTCTGAATCGGAAAAAACGAAGCAAACGATCTTAAAATTCATCGCGGCAGAACCCGATTTAATTTGTCAGATTGTGCTTCCGAAGGGGTTAAATTTTAGTCCGCCTCGCTTAAGGGGAGAATCTTATCACGCTTTAACGGAAGAAGTCAGCAGCTCTATCCCTTTTTGGGAAGAGATTCAAGCCTTTTTTGGAATGGAGATTTATGCGGTGCAGTATCAGGTCAAAAGCACCCATCTATTTTACTTGATACAATCCCTTCGTTCAATGGCAGGCTTTATTATTCCTGTAAATCAGTCTTTTTCAAACGCCTTAAAGCGCATGCCCGCAGGAAGGGTTTCTTAATTGATGCTTTTAAATGTCTCTGAGTTCAATGACGCGTCTGGAGAAGAGCTTCTCACCCCCGTGGATGCTTCTGCAGATTTACACCATACCGCTAAACGTGTTTTAAATATTGTGTTGTTGTTATTGAAGCATTTACAAATTGAAGAATCCGTCCTGATGCAACGTGTGGCACAGTCATCAGACTTGCCTTTGCCTTATAATACATTGCGAAAATACATACGTACCCTACGCTATGCAGGTTTTGACATTGTTCGCAAACGTCGAGACGACAAGGTCTTTTACCATCTTAATGACACTAAATTTCATTTGGATTTAACGGTTCAACATGCGCAAGGTTTTGAAGAATGGGTCACCTTTTTACCCAAGTCTTCCCCTTTGTATCGTAAATTAATGTTCTTGGTCGCCACTCCCTTTCGTATGGGGTTTTGGGATCCTCATTTTGACTATGGACGGGTCTCTCCGGTTTTAATGCTCAACGCCATGGAAACCTTGCCTTTATTGAAAGAGGCCATGAAGCATAAGTATCTTTTAAAATTTACACGTTTTGATGATACGAGCTCGCTTCAGCAATTGAATCCTTTTTGGGCCATTCCGTATGCCATCCATTCTTTTCGTCAGCGAGACGCCATTATTTCGTGTTGGCATCCCCATGAACTGGTCCCTTATTACATTAAATTAAGTGATATTCGATCTGTTGAAATCGCAGAAGAGGGTACCCATCAGTCGCCTTGGTATAGGCCGATTGATTTTCAAATCACGCTGGATCCTCTTTTAGCCAAGCGTTATGAAATTAAGCCTCATGAATCGTGCGTATCAAGTTCAGAATCAGGCGCCTTAACCCTTCAAGTTTCCCAAGAAATGCAGTATCAAGCCCTTGCACGATGCTTAAAATATGCCAATCTGGTTGAAGTGACTCATCATGAGTCCTTTATGGAACGCTTGAATCAATTTCAAACGATACAACAACGCATTATCGAAGAGGCCACTATTTTAGATGAAAAAATGAATCAACTCCATTAGGGTAACGACTTAGAACCTTGTGATTCAAGCTTCCTTCTTTTTGGTCGACATCTATTAAATCAACGTCTCATTAAGACGGCGCAGTCCTATTCAATTTTAAAAAGGAACTTGGGTGTGCTTTATTTTTTGCCTCTTCGTCAGCTTCGTGCCTTTACCTTAACAGAATTACTGATTACGTTACTAATTACAGGACTCATTTCTGTATTAGCCTTACCTAATGTTTTTAAAAGTCAAAAAGAAAAAAAATACAATGCCCTGATGAAGGCCTCCATTTTAAGTGCCAGTGACCTTTTGGAAAATGCCTTTACGATGGGTGAAACCAATTTGATGAATGAAGCGGTAGTACATTTACCGACTTTACGTAATTGTGGCGCAACTGTCGGGGCGAATACATTAACCGCAACAGGGTTGGGATGTTGGACCACCAGTAGTCAAGGTGCCCTGCCTACAGGGGTCACCAATGAAGGAGTCATCCTTAAAAATGGGGTAACGCTTGTTGGTTTAAAATCCGCCGTCATTTCAACGGATGAAACCTTAAGTTTTAAAATTGATGTGAACGGAACCGACGGACCCAATCTGGACAATAAAGATCAAATCACGTTGGTGGCATGCACCACTGCTGCTTTTTGTGGGTCCAATGCCACGATGACAGGGCTACTGGCGGATGGTTTTAATGTAGGACCAGGCATTTTATTACCCGCCAATGCCGATTCCATCTTATTTTATAACCGCCTTTTTAATCAGTAATCGGTTCAGCCTATACGATTTACCCGCGTGTTAGCATCGTTGTTTCCATAAAAAAAACCTGTAGCGAAATAAATCTACTACAGGGGGACATAGGTACATCATAAGGAGGAGAGAAAAGAGATAAGGAAAATTGAATAAAGCGGGGTAGGGCAAAGGTTCCAAGCGAAACGGTTTGAAATCTTCATCAGGGGGCGTAAAAAAGAGGGAAAGAATAGGGGTACAGAGCCTCCGAAGTTCGAAGGTCTGTACAAGGTGCAAACAACTCAATAAGGGTAGCATTCCCAACATGAAGCGTTTTTTGCACAAAATAGTGGAACTCAGGTGAACAAAGGAAGTGAAGTTTAGGATTCACTTTAAAAAATAAGTAAGTGGTTCTTCGAAAGGGAGGTGGTGAAGTTCGCTATCGTGTTTTGCAGCGGTGTCTTCACTTTAATAAAGGTAAAGAAACAATCAAAATTGCTCATTTGTTATATTTTGTTACAGAAAATAGTTTGATCTGTCTTGAGCCAATAGAAAGATTTAAACGCTAGCCGTTTTTTAAAATCGAACCTGCCACAAAAGCCACTGATTCACAGGACTCAATCCACATGCTAGTTCACAAAAACCAATAAGCACAAAGACTGACCCAAAAAAACTGCCATCATCAATTTAAGTAGTAAAGATTGCTGGCGAATCACGGGGGACCACGTGTTCAATAAACCACGCGCACGACGCTCCACCAAACGAGATTCCTCGCTAAAGAAGGTCTCTTGATGAAGATCCAGCACCGTATTGGTCGCAAGTTCCGTAAAAACACCCTGATACTGATAAACAGGTAGAGAAGGCAACAACACAGAACCCATAAACCTATATCCTTTCAAAATCTCTCAACAACAGGCTATCTATACAAAATGGCCTATTCTCAATCTTTAATTTTTATTTCACGCATAAGGAGCCTAAACAATAATGAATCCGAAACAGTTGCATCAATCATTTCACGCCATTCACTATAAAAAATAGTATAGGCGTCGTTTTCATTATTGACAAGTCTTATTTTTTAAATATACATCCCCAGACCAATGACTGAGATCCCAAAACAAACCTCTAGGTGTAAAACAAGGCAGAATACGTCTTTTCACAGTCGTCTTCAAACCCCATCATGTTACATTTTCTTTACAAAAAGCCACCTTCCTTTATGCTAGAATTGAATTTATTATATTGAGTCGCCTATGTCGCCACACACTGGTTGCCCTACGAAAGGGGAGTTTCGATGTCACCTAAAACTTTATATCAAAAAATTTGGGATGCCCACGTCGTGCATCAAACCGACCCAGAAACCCCTGCCCTTTTATATATTGATCGTCACCTCATTCACGAAGTCACCTCTCCACAAGCCTTTAAAGCCTTGCAAGAACGTGGTCAACAGGTACGTCGTCCTGATTTAACCTTAGCCACCATTGACCATTCCATTCCGACCCAAGTCGGGCGCTCTTTCCCCTTAAAAGATGCCCAAGCCCAAACCCAAATTGAAACCTTGGAACGCAATGTGTCTACCACAGGGATTCGCTACTTGGGGCCCGATAGTGGGCATCAAGGGATTGTGCATGTCATTGGCCCTGAACGTGGCTTTACCTTGCCGGGGATGACGATTGTCTGTGGAGACAGTCATACGGCGACCCACGGGGCTTTTGGATCTTTAGCCTTTGGTATTGGCACCAGTGAAATTGAACATGTCTTTGCTACTCAGTGTTTATTGCAATATCCGTCTAAAACAATGGCGATTAATGTCTCGGGTCACTTGCCTGAAGGCGTTAGTGCTAAAGATCTCATTTTAGCGATTATTGGTCGTATCGGGATGGATGCAGGCACAGGCTATGTTATTGAATTTAGAGGCGCTGCTATTCGTGACTTAAGCATGGAAGGACGAATGACACTTTGTAATATGGCCATTGAAGCAGGCGCGAGAGCAGGTATGGTCGCCCCTGATGACGTCACCTTTGCTTACTTAAAAGACAAGCCTGATGCACCAAAAGGACAAGAGTGGGAAGAGGCGCTCACCTATTGGAAGAGCCTCCCCAGTGATCCTGATGCCCACTTCGATGCCGTGATTGAAATTGATGCCCATACCCTTGAACCCATGGTCACCTACGGTACCAACCCTGCTTTGGCCTGTGGCATTAGTGAACAGATTCCCAATCCTCAAAATCCCCCGTCTCATACGCAGGCCAAAGATTTAATGGATGCTTTAGACTACATGGGATTCCAGCCTGATCAACCCATGAAGGGCGTTGCCATTGATGTCGTCTTTATTGGCAGTTGTACCAATAGCCGCTTAGAAGATCTACAAGTCGCGGCGCGTGTGGCTAAGGGACGAACAGTCAACCCCAAGGTCAGAGCCTTAGTCGTTGCAGGCTCTCAAGTCGTTAAAGCAGAGGCGGAAGCCTTGGGTCTAGATGTCATTTTTAAAGACGCAGGCTTTGAATGGCGCGAACCCGGTTGTTCCATGTGTATTGCCATGAATGGAGATGCCCTTGAAGCGGGTCAATATTGCGCGTCCACCAGTAATCGTAACTTTAAGGGACGACAAGGCAAAGGGGGCCGTAGTATTTTAGTGTCTCCTGCTATGGCGGCTGCGGCAGCCATTTACGGCGAATTAGTCGATGTTCGTGAAATGGTATAAACACGAGATAGAAAATTTTATTACTATGATTTTTAAATTTATTCCTTTAGATGTACATCTAGAAGCCGATGCTCATTTGCTTACCAGTATGATTAGCTTATGTGCAGAAGCCAAGGACAATTTAGGGCATCCACTTTCTGATGAAGTAAAAGCTAAATTAATTCATCTTTTAAAAAAAAATCCACATGCTTTAGCGTTTGCAGGGTATGAAGAAGATAAAGCCATTTCAGTCTTAATGGGTTTTGAAATGTTTTCTTCTTGGACGGGTAAAACCATGTTTAATATCCACGACTTGGTTGTTTTAGAGTCTTTTCGCCATCAGGGATATGGTTCTAAAATGATTCAAGCACTTGAAGTATGGGCTAAATCTAAAGAAATAGAACAACTCACGCTTGAAGTGACGGATGATAACCTGCTGGCCACGGCGTTTCATCATAAAAATGGCTTTGCCAAACGTTATAATTATTTTGCTAAAAATATATAAAAAGGAAGTTTCTCATGCCTAAAGCCATTACTCATATTACGAGCCGTTGTGTCCCCTTAAACCGAGACAATGTCGATACGGATCAAATTATTCCCGCCCGTTTTTTAAAAGTCACCAGTCGTCACGGCCTAGGCGAGCATGCCTTTTCAGATTTTCGCTACTGTGCGGATGGCAGTCCTAACCTCGATTTTGTTCTCAATCAGCCTCAATACGCACATGCTCGAATTTTGGTGGCTGGGCATAACTTTGGGTGTGGCTCTTCCCGAGAACATGCCCCTTGGGCCTTGGTTGATTATGGATTTGAAGCGATCATCGCCAGTAGTTTTGCTGATATTTTTAAAAATAATGCCCTGAAAAATGGCTTATTATTGGTTGAACTTCCTGCCCCTGTCGTGGAAAAACTTCGCCAAGATTGCGAAGCCAACCCAAGCCTGCGAGTGGATATTGATATAGACGCGCAACGTGTTTGCATTGAAAATCAAGCGGATCAACACTTTGAAATTGGCTCCTTTTGGAAGACTTGCCTCATGAAAGGCTTGGATCAAGTCGGGTATTCCTTAAGTTTTGAAGATCAAATCAAAGCCTTTGAAACACAGCGCCCTGCTTTTATGAATTAAAGCAAGGGTAAGGTCATTGTTTTTAAGACCACAATATCTTGAACTTGATACCCTTGTTCTCCAAACACTTGGGTAATCAAATCATTATCACCATCATCTTCAATTCGTGGTTGAGACCAAAGAACTCGGTAGTCGTCTTGAAAATCAAAACAAGGCGCTGCACACGTAAAGGTTTGATTCATCGCATAAGCTTCAGGCATGACGTCTCTTGCGTCATGACGAGTATCATAGGTGCTGGCCCAAGCCGTTGGCATAGCGGCATTACTACTTAAGAGATTCGGCAAGGGGCTTTCTTTCTCATACACTTCTCTATAAAAAAGATGGTGGGCATCATTCTTTGAATCTATTTCAAAGCTATAGCGTACCACAGAAATTGCATTTTCAAATACAATCCACTGATGCGCGCTATGGTCCCACGCCACAGAAATAGCCGCTTCTGCATCCGTTTGAAAAGAAGTTACCAAAGTATTTAAAGTCATTTGCTGACAAATTTTCAAACGTGCATTGTTATTGTTTTCAATCGCGGTATTCAATAATTTGACCAAAGACAGTAAAACCACCGCCAAAACGCCCATAGATACAGAAAGTTCAACAAGCGTAAAGGCACCTTCTGTCACAGAAAACCGCACAATAAAAAGCATCCTTCCCTGTAGAGGCTAAAACAGCCACTTCTACCTAAGGGTCCTATCGGTTGCGTTTTCTAAAAACTTAAACGCCTCTGGTATTATTCCCATTCCACCGTGGCAGGAGGCTTACTCGTAACATCATAAAAAACGTGATTCACTCCTGCTTCTTTGTGTAAGTGCTGACCCAAGCGTGTCAAAAAGCCTTCGGGTAATTCAGCCCCCACCAAAGCGGGACGTGCCGTCATAAAATCACTGGTGACTACCGCACGAACCGCAAGCGAACGCTTTCCCTGCCCCTGATCATCCACAGGAAGACTGACCGCCAATAGTTGACTAATGGCATTAAAGTCTGCTTCTTCTTGAAAGAAATGGGTGACTTGAGCATCCCAGCCTTGTAATTGATGAATCACTTCTAAAGTCAAAGTCGTTGGGGTAATGGATTTAATGACCCGAGGCAATGACCGTACAGGGGCGATATTCAAAGCAATACGGTTAATACGAGGCAAACGATTCGTAAGTTCTCTGGAGGCATGCCGCACGGCTTGAAACCCTTCAATCGTGTCAAAGTCTTCTGCTTCAATGGCGGCGACATAACTGTAGCTTCGACCATCCCCTTGCACGCCTACCGTCCGAACAGGCAGTAAACAGGCACGCAGATTAAATTCTAGGGCCACGTTCTGAAGCTCTTGATTTAAAGCATCATAAGCGTCCAAACCGTAGGCTTCGGTCGCACATAAAATCCGAACCCCCAAACCTGGACCAGGAAAGGGTTGACGACTAACTAAGGCTTCAGGGAGGCCGAGCAAGCGCCCCACTTGACGGACTTCATCCTTATGTAAATCCCGATTAGGTTCAACAATCAGTCCCTTGTCGCGCTGCTGTTGAATCAAGGGGACATCATTATGATGCGTCTTAATTTTTTGGGCAGTTTGTGACACGTCCTTATTCCCACTCTCGATTAAATCAGGTCGTAAAGTCCCCTGAGCCAGTAAGACTTCATCCACCTGAACCCCCGCCTCTTCAAGCGTTTCTTTCATTTCGGCATCAATCAATCGAAAAAAAGCATCCCCAATTAAACGGCGCTTCTCTTCAGGATCCGTCGCCTCTCGCAGCGGACCGATACAACGACCCTCATCATCCAAGCTCGTAAAATTCAAAAAGAAGTCTTGCGCATCCAAACGCTTCAAGTGCTTTAAGCCAATGGCTTGAAGTGCATCACACACCAAATCACTTTCATGCTCTCGCATTAAACCCGTATTAATATGTACCGCATAGACTTGTTCTGGCGGTAATGCTTTGGCCAGTGCAGCGGCCACCACGGAAGAATCCACCCCTCCACTCACCAGAACAAAAACGGGACGATCTTGAACCTGATTTTTCAAATCCGCCAACAAGGTTTCTAATCGATCTTCGATTTTAAAACGTCCCGAAACCTGACAGACCCCAAAAACAAAGTGCTTCAGCATCTCCATGCCCTGTGTACTGAGTTCAACTTCGGGGTGAAATTGAAGACCAAAAAAAGGTTTACTCACATGAGAAACCCCTGCATGAACCAAAACGACTTGCCCCGCTTCTGTGGAAAGCGACGTTGCAATGGGGTAAAAATCTTCACCCAAACGCGTTACACTGTCTCCATGACTCATCAGGACATGTTGTGTTGAGGCTAAACCCTTAAATAAAGGATGCTCAACAGCGACGGTAATTTCCGTTTCACCATATTCTTTACGAGAACACGCTTCGACTTGGCCCCCAAACTGTTGGGTCATTAATTGCATGCCGTAACAAATCCCCAAGACTGGCACGTCTAAATCAAAAATCGCCGCATCACAACGAGGCGCCCCCGCTTCATAGACCGAATAAGGGCCTCCACTGAGGATAATCCCCTTCACGCCGGCCTCTCGTAAGGTCTGAGCCGACACCTCAATCGAATAAATCACGGATTCTACATTCAATTGCCGTAAACGTCGATCAATCACTTTCGTATACTGGGCGCCACAATCTAAAATAGCGATGGGTTCAGTCGTGTGAGGGTGGGTCATCTGTAGGTTACCTCTAGATTCAGTAAGATTAGAACTTAGTGTACCGTAAACAAAACGAATCATGCTAGAATAACGTGAATGTATTCATGCTAGAATCCAAGTCAACACCCGTAGACTTAAGCCAAGGAGGAGGAGATGGAACTGAGCACTTTATTTCCTTTTTTCCCCGAAATGACTCCGCTTTTGCCCTTGATTTTATACACCCTCATGGCGATGGCTTGGTTGTGGTTTAGCTTCCCGACTTTAAAAAAACGGCAACGCCTCTATTATACAGTCAGTTTTATGTGTATGGCTTATGTGGCGGCCGCCTTTATTCAGTCCGATTTCCTTTATCTCATGATTCTAGCGGTTTCTGCCACCTTTAGCTTTTGTACCTATGTGGTGGATTTGCCTCATCGTTCCGCTTCTGTTCTTTTGGCTTTTTTGGGCTTTTTACTCTTAATGCCTTCGGCGGTTAGTCCGACTTTATGGGTGCTGTGGTTCATGAGTCTCTCCCTTCAAAATTACTTTTTTCATCGACAAGGTGTGGTCAAAGCACGAGGCGACTTACTGAAATCCACCTGCTTTTGGGGCGGGATTGTACTCATTAATCTTCTATTTGCGTACCCTTTGCTCAGTCAAATGTCACTGAGTCTACTCTTAATTTCAGGAGGATTCGCAAGCGTCTTACCCTTCTTTATTTCTGTTGGTATGTCTCCTGTTTTAGAATATCTCTTCGATTTTTTGTCGTCACTCACTTTACTGGAGCTGTCGAGCTTGGATCACCCCCTCATCAAACGCCTGCAAGTGGAAGCCCCTGGTACGTTTCATCATAGCTTACTACTCGCTACCTTGTCTGAACAAGCCGCCGATGATATTCATGCCAATGGGTTACTCACACGCGTGGGTTGCTTATATCATGACATTGGTAAAATGAAGCGACCGATTTACTTTGTCGAAAATCAAGCGTATTTTGGGGTGGCCAACCCGCACGATTATCTTAATCCTCGTATGAGTAAATTAATTGTCACTGCTCACCCGAATGATGGCCTTAAATTAGGGAGCACCTATCAATTACCCGAAGTCGTTAAAGCCTTTATGCCTGAACATCATGGGACTTTACTCTGTGGTTATTTTTATGCCCAAGCCCTTAAGCAAGAAGATAAAAAACATGTCAGTAAAGCGCAGTTTCGATATTCAGGGCCGAAACCGCAAAGTCGAGAAACCGCGATTGTGATGCTGGCAGACGCGGCAGAATCTGCGGTTCGAGCCTTAAACACCCCCCACCTAGACGAAGTAGAAAGCTTGTTAGAAACCATTTTTAAACAACGTATTGAAGACGGACAATTTGACGAATGCCCAATTACCATGCAGGATATTCTAAAAATCAAAAAATCCTTTATTAAAGGACTCAGCGCGATTCATCATCAACGCGTGAATTATGCAGAAAAAATCAACCAAGTCCGTCATGGGATTTTACCCTCTGGTTCTGATGCTTCCGTGCCTAAACCCTCTTAAATCTTAGGGTAAGGAGAATACCTCTTTCGAGACATTTAAGCATTTAGCTATAATTAAAGTTGACTTGGTGGAAGTAAATGGCTACCGCAGGCATTAAGTCTTTCAGGCTCCGAGACACCCCCTTCCCACGACGCTTAAAGCGAGCGA
>JBIJBR010000069.1:0-7957 GCA_044345135.1 Vampirovibrionales bacterium | reverse complement strand
ATTCCATTGGGTTTCAGACAACTCGTATTGAATAGAGTCGTTTATAATAAATCCCCAAACACTACTAGATCTTGGATTTATTATATCATTATTTATATGTCGACACTACCTAAGACATTTAAGTCCTTTTTCCTCTATTTTAAAGCGAATGCACATAAGCGTGTAAAGCATCCACCGTTGTATGAACCATTTGACCCATCACCGATTCATCCAACAAACGATGGTAGTCCGTGGGGTGAATAAAGTACCCATACTCAATTAATACGGATGCACAGGTGGGAAGACGAGTCATGGCAAAATTGCTGATAAACCGGCCATCTTTAGGGGCATTTTGAGTCAAGTGCTGATACAAAACATCTCCCAGACCCTGAGACCACGGGGTAGCGGTATGGACGGACACCCCTTGAAACAATACAGGATCCCGACCATCTGGTAAGGCATTGGCATGTATACTCAGACAAATATCCGCTTGAAGGTCTTGAACCTTCCATTGCCGTTCTTTTAAGGAGCGGGTTTCATCCTCCTCTCGCGTCAAGGCCACGTGGCCCAGTCCCGTTTCTTGAAGGGCCTCTTGAAGGCGCTTGGCAAAGCTCAGCGTCCATATTTTTTCAGGCAATCCATTTAAGGCATGGGTCCCCGTTTCAAGACCCCCATGCCCAGGATCAAGAACAATCCTGAGAGAGGACCACTCTTTTTTTTGCTTCAGCAGTCGTAAACAGAGTCCTTCATTCCTCCACGCCGTTTCCATCCCCTTAAAGCCTGACCAGTCCACCGCGCTTTTTAGGTCCACGGTATTGGCTTCCATGCTGGCCTGCCACTGAAACGGAGAGTCGTTCAAGTAACGAGCCTGTTGAAGTCCTAAGTGCAGGGGAAAGAGTTCAACCGCTAAGGCGTGAGACGTCGGATGAAGTATCATACTCGTGGCGTGCGTCAACGGAATGAGCGTTTCGATCGCCTGTTCATTTTCACGAACCGTGAAGGTGCCCAAATATTGAGGGCTTGCCTCCCCAATGTGAGGGGTGGGCTTGCCTCCTTTCAAGCAATAACGCTGACTGGGTCGGGAGCGAATATAGAATTCATCCACCGCACCCAAACCCACTACAGGGAGGAGAGAATGCAACGCAGGACGCATCAATAATCGTTGGCCTTGAGGGGAAGCCCCTTGATATAAAGCTTCGCTACTGGCGGTGACTTCAACCGTTCGCGGATATTGCCATAGGATGAGTTCCTGCCCCAAGTAAAGGGTTTGCGTGGGGGTTGTGGTCTGTTCAATACAGTAGCCTAGGCGTAAAAGACTCCCGTCAGGC
Source organism: Vampirovibrionales bacterium (assembly GCA_044345135.1). Taxonomy (GTDB): domain Bacteria; phylum Cyanobacteriota; class Vampirovibrionia; order Vampirovibrionales; family JAJTHC01; genus JAJTHC01. The sequence goes on along the minus strand of JBIJBR010000069.1, from coordinate 6,650 downwards.
AAGTGGGCGAGCGCTGAATCCGTCAGCGTGAACTGGCCCTTAAACAACTGGATATTTTTATCCAAGGGGGGATGTTGCGCATCATAATGTAAATCTGCAAAAATAGGCGTTTTCTCTCCCCCTGTGGGGGACTTTGGATTTAACACAAAAGCATGCTCACAACGAAGCGGTGTTTTATTCAGTATCCGTCCCCCTTCATCCAGCAAATGTACCCAGACCTGTTGAACATCCGCGCGGACTCTCACTTCAACCGCAAAGGCTTCTCCACGGAGTAAGCGAAGCGGGTAAGCAAGCGTGGGATGAACAGGAAATAAAAGCGTGTCTGCCTCCGAAAAGGTCCATGCGGGTTTTCTCGTAATGGGCCGCGTGATGCGCTCCCCGCGATTCGTTTCTAAACTTAAGTCTTGTAGACCCTCTTTCAAAGGCCAAGTCAAGGCAAATGATTTTTCCAATGAATGCGCCCCTTCAGGAAGATAAAGCGGGACAGCATCCCCATTTAAAAAGAGGGCGTCCACCTCAAGATCCACAGAACCCAAAACCAAGGTGGACGCCTCATAAATAATGGCATCGCTTTGAGGATACACCCATTGAATAGGATCTTGAATCATGTGTTGAGATAAATGCTGAGACGGGTGATGAAATGCAGGATGACGTGGCAGGGGAATGCTCCTTGTAAAACAAAAGGACGCTTTCCATTAAAAACGTCCTTTTTATTTCTGAACGACTAACGTTTAAGCAATGGCCTGTTCATTCTGTTGAATCGCCATTTGACAGGCTTTTAATTCATTCAACATCTCGCTTTCGCTGCTTAACGCATTAAAGGCTTTACCGATTCCAATCGCCACAGCCCCCGTTTGCATGGCCAAGTCGGCATTGTGAGAGGAGATGCCAGAGGCCACCATCACGGGCAAGCGTCCTTCTTTGGACAAGACACGTGCATTTTCTAAAGACAGTAAGGCCTTTTCTTCAGCGGTGAGGACTTGAACCTGCTCCCCATCTAAAAGACGAATCGCCCCTTCGCTTTGAATCATGGCCACACCCATATCCGCCAAGGCATGGAGCATCTCCACTTGCGCTTCACGACTCAAATGACCTGGAATGGTCACACACAAAGGCGCTTTCCCACCAAGCACGTCAAGCGTTTCTTGAGCCAAATGCATGACGTCTTGAGCACTCACCCATTCACCCTGCGCGTATAAATCGTCGTAATTCCCTAGTTCCGCGACATCTGCTCCCGCGTCAACCGCATTCAATAAGGCTTGCGCAGACACGGCAGAGGTGAATAACTGACCATGAAAGGCACGACGTGCCACTCGCACACAGGCCAAATCAGCAGAAACATCTAAGGCCTGAACACCCGATGCCTGTGCGACACGCGCCAAGAAGGCGACCTGCTCAACATCTTGGTTTCCAATCCCTGCAATCGCTTTTACAAAAGAACGCATATACATTTCCTTCTCTCATTTTGCGCTAGGTCGCATTGAATCAACGCTCCTAGACCTACACTATAGATAAATGGTAACACTCCCTATTTTAGCACACCCTTTTTAAGTCGTGCAAGTCAGTAGCATGAAACCCCTAGCAGAGCCTTTGACCTTTTACCCGCTTGACGCTATGCTAGAAGGGCTATCGCCAAGCCATAGGAGCCTGCAGTGACCATGTCGTCCCCCTCGTCTTTTTCCCCCACGATTGAAGCCACTTTAGCGGTGGCGGCGTCCTATGTCATTAAACTAGGCAGTCAAGTCATTGTGGATGAGGCAGGACGCTTGGCCTTGGATCGTCTCGCGGCCTATGTTACGGAAATCGCAGACGCGCATCATGGTGGAAAACGCATGGCCATTGTCTCTTCAGGGGCCGTGGCCTTAGGCAAGCCTCCCTTGGCCATCGCTCATGAAACCGCGTTAAGCCCTGAAGACAAACAAGTCAGTGCCTCAGTTGGACAACCGATTATGATGGCCATGTATCGACAATTATTTCAACATTATGGCATTGAAGTGGCACAAGTCTTAGTCAACCCCAGCGACTTTTCGGATCGCTTACGCTATAAACGACTCAAAACATTAATGACCCGTTTATTAGATCATCGCATTATACCGATTATCAATGAAAATGACGCCATTCCCGACTTACAATGTTTGGATGAAGAATGGGCCAGTAGTCGCGTGTCCCCCTTCAGTGACAACGACAAATTAGCCGCCTTAATTTCGGTACAGCTCGAAGCGGATGTCTTACTGATTTTGTCTAATGTGGCAGGGGTCTATACCGCCAATCCCTTTGAAGATGAACACGCCCAACGCTTGACTTATATTGACGATTTAAATGCCTTGCAACAGATTCAAACCAAGGGACAAACCACCTTGGGCCGAGGGGGCATGGCCTCTAAGCTTCAGGCAGCCGAATTGGCCTGTCGTTCAGGAACCTCCGTCATTATTGCCAGTGGCCTCAAGCCCCATGCCATTTTAGAGGTGCTTAACTTTCAGGGAGGCAATGACGTATTTCCCGCCACCTTTATTAAGCGGCTTCCCTTAGATAACACCCTTTACAAACGGTGGATTGGTCTCGCTTCAGGCTATAACGGGGTGGTGGTCATTAACCAAGGCGCCAGCCATGCCCTCACGCAGACGGGGGCTTCTCTTTTGGCAGTAGGCGTGGTAGAAGTACTGGGACAATTTTACGCAGGAGATGTCGTGGCCGTGCATGTCGAAGGCAGCGTCGAGGCCATTGCGCGAGGTATTGTACAATACAACGCCAGTGAATTAAAACAAGTCAAAGGCTTACAGTCTGACGTCCTGATGGCTCAATTTGGACGCACCGCCTCCACCGTAGAAGTGATACACCGTAATCATTTGGTTTTAAAATCGGATTAAGTACTCTATAAAAATGGATCAAAGCCATCATTCAAACCAATTGCTAGGGCGACAAAATTCAAAGGTTTCTGCAAGCATTCTCCGCAAACGCCGATGCCAGATTTTAGGGTGAGACTTAAACGCCAATTCATCTTGCGTGAGTCCTTTTCGTAAACCGCTCAACACTTTATCTTCCCAAAAAGGAGCACTCCCCACAACACCAAGAACACCTGTCACCACAAAAAAGGCCAGCATATAAGTCCGAAGACTGATGGGCTTTTCAGTCGATTGAGCGGGTAAAGAGGCCGTTTCCCGCCTTTTCGTGGATCTTTCTTCTTTATTTTTCCCCTGTGGACTCGTCGGAATAGGCAAAGCGCTTAAAGCAGTTTGTTGGGAAATTGTGCCCCCTGTAACGGTATCAATAGACAACATACAATCCCGTAGGCTCCTCACCTGAATCAAAATAAAATACTATAAGCATTAAAACCATTCAAGGGCTCTTTGTGAACCACTCAATCAGAAAATTTACAAGATCAAGTCTAGCCCTTTTAAGTTGTTCTAGGTATGATGAAGCGATGAATGAAACTGTAGAAATTCCAAACGAAGCAAAATCCTTGCCTATTCAAGATGATTTAAGCTACGCCTTACAATACGCCCTGCGCACCAGTTTAACCTTAAACCTACCCATGGAAGACACGCTTTGGGTCATTGCTTCCCTGAAAACAGCGGATGCCTTTTCCACGGCTGAAGCCTGGTGGCACGCCTTAGGGGTCCAAAAGTGTCGCCAAAAAGGAAAGACCTTACTGACACTACAAAAGAAAAAAGCGCCCCAAGCCTTGTCGACGGGGTTGCCCCTGTTCTGGAAGCGACTGCAAAAAACCGCGTGTCGCTTGTGGTTTAACACCTTATTTTTGGATGTGCCTGAAGAACGCCATGCCTTAACGGCTTATTTACAGGTCTCTCCGCTGTATCAACGCGCCTTACATCTCGCTCAAGACGCGGGGGCCTCTCGCATAGACTGGCGACACTGGTTGCATGCCTTACAGGACGTTTACCCTGAATGGGGCGTGATGCTCAATATTCCTGAGGCTTCTTTTTCGATGGCGTCTTTAACCGCCACCGCAGACACCTTAAAAGACGGTGCCTTAAAGCGACTGACCTTGTATTGGGGAAAAGAAAGTCTACAGTTTCTCTTGCTCTTTAGTCTTTTGTTAATCGGGGTCCGACAAGGACTTGCTGAACCTCGACTCATTCCTTCAGGCAGTATGGAATCCACCATTCAAGTAAAGGACCGTGTCTTGGTAGAAAAACCAAGCATCTGGCTCAACTTGCCCTATCATCGCGGGGATATCTTGGTCTTTGTCCCCCCCAATGTTAATTTAAAATCCGACCCGTTTTCTCAGTACTTACGGCTTACAGGCTTAAGTGGTTACTTAGAACCGATTCAAAAATTTTTGGATCAAATCGGCTTGCAAAACGTCCTACCTTCGCCAGACGAAGTGGATCTGGCCTATATCAAACGCTTAATTGCCTTACCGGGGGATGAAATTAATGTCGTTCCCTTGGTAGGTGTTTACGTCAATGGGGTCTTGTTGGATGAACCGTATGTGGATCAAGTCGCCTGGGATTCCTGCACCTATAATGAAGGTTCCTTTAAGCTGTGCGAACCCTTAAAAGTCCCTGAAGGGCATGTCTTTATGATGGGAGATAACCGCAATAATAGCCATGACAGCCGCTATTGGGGATTCTTACCCATGAACCGTATTCTAGGCAAAGCCGTGTTTCGCTTTTGGCCTTTAAACCGAATTGAAGCCATTGCGGATGAATACCCAAAAAGCAATGATGAAGCCATCCATGAAGGGGTGAATCTGAAAGACGCCTCAGGTGACTAAGTCGCGTTTAAACCTTGAAGCCATACTAGAACCCACGTTAGCACGGGCGCATGCCTTCGATGCGTTTCGCTGCCTAAAGGCTTTTCAAACAGAGAACATCCCCTCCCCCTCTACCCTCATGCTAAAAGACGAAGCAGGAAGGGCTTTACACCATTTTTCAAGTAATGACTATTTGGGCTTTAGCCAAGTCGATGCCCTTAAAACTGCCAGTATAGAAGCCATTCAACACTACGGCACAGGGATTAATTCTTCTCGCTTAGTCAGTGGGCAACACCCCTTACATGAAGCCTTAGAAAACGCGGTGGCGACATGGAAAGGTACCCCAAGCGCCTTGGTGTTTAGTAGCGGATTTCAAGCCAATATCACGGTGATTCAAGCCCTGTGTGCCCACAGTGTAATTTTAAGTGATAAGCTCAATCATGCCAGCTTGGTCGATGGATGTCGCTTGGCGGTTGCCACAGGGGCGAAATGGCAACGGTATCGTCACTTGGATTATGCGGATTTAGAAGCCCGCCTGAAAAAAATTCGTCTGACGGATGCCCACACCCCGATTTGGATCATCAGTGATACCTTATTTTCGATGGATGGAGATGCCTTAGATCTCAATTCATGGTGTGAACTTGCCGAGCGTTATAACGCCTTTACCTATGTGGATGAAGCCCATGCCGCAGGGGTTTACGGGCCTACGCATCGCAGTGGCTTGGTGGAAGCTGCGAATCTTCATTCCCCTGTCGATATCCATATGGGGACTTTTTCCAAGGCTTTGGGAGGCTTTGGGGCTTATGTGGCCTGTTCAAGCGTGGTGCGAAACTACCTTATCAATCAGGCAAGGGGTTTTATCTACACCACGTCACTGCCTCCTGCGGTGCTAGCAGGCAATTTGGCGAGTCTACAGCTCCTTCAGCGGGAGGCTCGCTACACGCAACGACTTGGGCAGAACCTTCAGTATTTTCAGCAGGCGCTTCACGCCCACCCTCGCTTAGTCGCTTTACAGGTGCCTGTTTCTTCAAGCCCGATTATTCCTTTCACGCTTGCGGACAACGCCACCGCCTTAGCCTGGGAAAAGGCCTTGTATGAGGAAGGTTTTTTGGTCAAGGCCATTCGCCCACCCACCGTGCCCCAAGCGCGTTTGCGGGTGTCTTTATCCGCCGCGCATGCCCCCAGCGCGATTACGGCCTTGGTCGACGCCTTGGCGCGACGATCGATTTAATTAGGGTTTAACAGGCAAGTTCGCAGACCACTTGACCATATTTTTTGGGAGACCTACTAATTCATGAAAACCATCTATAAAGGCTTGTAATTGACCTAACGCTTCAAGTTGCCGTGTGACAGGCCCAATATGTATTTTTTTTAATTCGCGAGAATGCCCTGCATCAGAAAAACCAAAATCTACTTGATTCACTCTATTTTTAAAATCCTCAATTTCAGGGAAGATAGAAGACGTATTAGGAGATATCTCGTCCGATACTCGATTCAAATCTAAAGACACTCCCATCAGTAAGCTCAATAACTGTTTTTCGTGTGGAAATTGTTTGGAAATCTTAGTTCTTCCTTCATGCTCCCAGCTATCCCAGTGACGACGCGGATTATCTTTTGACACAATTTGTATAAGACCTTTGTTCTTATTCTTAACAGTTGAATGAGGTGCTTGTAATTTTCGCACGGGTTCGATAAAACGACGTTGAGACGCATTGTAAATCATTGTTCTAAGTGCGCTGTCATTTGATATATATTATTTTTTAATTAAAAAGTGGTATAATAGGCGGTATTCATTTTGTGAGAGAAGAGACAATAATGGTATACCCTTTAGCGTTTAGAAAACGAGTCGTTTCTGCAATTTAAAGAGAAAGGCATGAGCCGAAAAGACGTCATGGCTATCCTTGAAGCCACACCCGATGCCACTTTGAAAGAA
>JBIJBR010000068.1:0-8031 GCA_044345135.1 Vampirovibrionales bacterium | reverse complement strand
CTTTGCTTGGCTGGAGGGGTTTCGGAAGCTAGTTTTACGCTATGAACGAAAGCTAGAACATTGGCAAGCCTTTTGGGAACTCGGTTGTGCCATCCTTCATTTGAGAAAACTTACCGTATAAGTTCTATTCATTTTAGTCACTATAGGTTCAATTAAAACCGTTTTATAACGACTCTTCTCTAAATCCTGTGCCAACTGTTCACGATGTCCTACGAGAGGGTAGTGAATATGTAATGCGCCGTGTTGAAGAGCGAGTTTAGTAGGAGGCTCTGTTTCAGGAAGTAATGCCTCAATATTCCTTCCCTGTGAAGGAGTAAGAAAACACTCTGGAAGTGTATAGTGAATCCAATCTTGTAGTATTGGGAGTCCATTATCTGCCATTCCAACGACGTCCGCATAGACATTTGCTACGAAACTTTTACCAGGCGTGCTCTGTATATTTCCCAAGGCATCAAGTATCCTGTTAACACTTTTTCCACAAGATTCATTTGAACCAAAATGCGGAAGATACACCTTATCGCTTATACTTCTTACCATGAGGTCGTCTAGGCCTTCTAGGGCGTGCGGAGTTACATGCATACCTGAACGCTGGCTTGGCACAGCGGCTTGCGCAGGGGTATTGACCGAAGAGCCAGACGACGAGAGAGCAGGGGGACAAACAGAGAGAGAGGGTTGGATTTTCATAACACATTAAGTTCCTAAAAGATTTTAATCATCAGCAGACGACCATACATAAGAAGAGACACGAGCATTCTCTTACGTACATAAAGGCGCCTCCATCCGCTTTTGTGCGGGTAGGTCCCCTTTTTTACATTTCGTTACAGAATAAAGCCCCCGCTTGAAACTTAGCGCAGTAAAAGCATACAGTCCCCATAACTGTAAAAGCGGTATTCTGCTTCAATGGCCGCGGCATAGGCTTCTAAAATAAAGTCACGATCCGCAAACGCGGAAATCATCATCAATAAGCTGGACTTGGGCAAGTGAAAATTGGTGAGCATGCCGTCCACCACATGAAATTCAAAACCTGGGTAAATATATAGATCACTCCACCCACTTTCCCCGTGTTGAAGCCTACCCCCTTGCTGAGCAAAAGCCGTTTCAAGCGTTTTCACGGTGGTGGTCCCCACGGCGATGACTCGTCCCCCTCTGGCCTTACAGGCCTGAATGGCTTCTACCGTGGCCTGTGGTAAGGTATACGCTTCCCCATGCATGTCATGTTGGCGAATGTCGTCCACCATCACAGGCCGAAAGGTTCCTACCCCCACGGAAAGGGTCAGTTCGGCTTGCGCAATCCCTTTTTGAGTCAAGGCGTCTAAAATATCGGTCGTAAAATGTAAACCTGCGGTAGGCGCAGCTTGAGAGCCTGCTTCCTTGCTATAAACGGTTTGGTAGCGGGTTTTATCTTCTTCGGTCGCGGAGCGCTTAAAATAGGGAGGAATCGGCATTTGTCCAATACGGTACATCAAATCATGAAGGGTGGGCTCTTCTTTTAAGTGGGTACGCACCACGCCATGGCCTGCTTCTTTTTGAGCCAAGACTTCAAAGGTCGCTGTACTCTGTTCAAATTCAATATGAGTGCCCACCTTTAATTTTCGAGCGGGACGCATTAAACAATGCCAGTCATGTTCTGATTGAGACGTCGGATGCAAGAGGAGCACTTCGACTTCTCCTTCTCCCAGCGTGCCATCCGCTCGACGACGCTTGCCTAGGAAGCGCGCAGGCAGTACCTTGGTATTATTCACCACGAGTAAATCTTCAGGATTGAGTAAATCGACAATGTGAGTAAACTTTTGATGCTCCCACGTGGCTTGGTCGCAGTGAAGCACCATCATTCGAGAGGCATCCCGCTGGGGCAAAGGGTGACTCGCCACAAGCGCTTCAGGCAGGGTGTAGTCATAGGCATCCAATTGAAACAAGTCGATTAAAGGGGCATCCGTCATCTGCTATTTCCTCAAGACAAGACCATTTTTAAAAAGGGGTGCCCTCCACAAGGAAAATCAATCCAGGGGAGCTCATTTTTCATGAAATGATTTAAGTCTAGCACAAAGACCACTGCCTCTAACGTTTATGCTAATAGACGCCCGCCTTTTATGTTTAGGAGTTCTTATTTTAATGCCCATCGCACTGACGTTATTAAATAATATGCCCTTAAATAGTATACCCTTGCCTCGTAGCACGCAATTGCAGGAAATTGTTCCCGCCGTCACCGACAATGTGGCAGGACTATTGGGTGGTGTTAGCCCCATAGATGTTTGTACAACGGGAGTCGATATTTATCAAAATCATCGCGAACACGGTCATCACCGTCAGCACGCTTCAAAAAACCTAAACGAAGCGAATAGAGAGAATGCTCCGTCTACCACTTCGTTTAAGGCTTAAAAACGATTGATTCGATCACACTACATTAGTGTTGTCTCGCCTGCATACGGTCTTGACGTTGTTGTTGATTTTGTTGGAATTCTTGGTATCGGGCTTGATGTTCTGCTTGTCTGGCTTGCATTTGTTGCTGGCGTTCATTATATTTGGCCTGCATGTCTTGTTGACGTGACTCACGTTGTTGCTGCATCTGCTGGCGTTGGGCTTCTCGCTGTTGCTGCATCTGCTGATGTTGCGCTTGATTGCTCTCATGTTGTTGTTGCATTTGCTGGTGTTGGGCTTCTCGCTGTTGCTGCATCTGCTGATGTTGTGCTTGGTTGGGATATCCCCCTTGCCCTTCGGCAAAAACAAAATTAGCAGAGCAAAGCGTTAAGCCAAACGTCAACGCATACGTCATTACCTGCGGAGTTAAAAATGGTTTCATCATAAAATTCCTCACTCATTTAAAAATCCCAGACTTAGGATTTTATCATCTGATAAAAGGCCCTTCATTTTCACACATTAAAACAAGGGACACCCTTCTATCGAATGATTTAGCGAAAGCCTGAAGTATTGTTACAAAAATAAATGAATAATCTTCAAGCCTTATGACTTAAAAAAAACGAAGGGATGACGGTGCCTCCCTTCGTGTGTGGTCATGTCTTAGAGAGTTCAAGCAAAACAGTTTAAACACAAAACCCGAACACCTTCGGCTTGAGTGGGACTAAGCGTTTTGGTGGTACTTAAGTCCAATTGTTCAATCACGTATCGCATTAAAGGGATATTCCCCGCCTCGGCAGCAACTTGTACTTCCGTCATCACTTGACGAAATTCGTATTGTACGGGCAAAGCTTGATTGCTAAAGAGTTGACGTAAATCCTTTAGAATATCCAGAGACGTCTTGATCCCCGTTATCCGCAAGGGTTGGTAATCCTCTAAAGAAGTCACCCATTTCCATGTGAAGTCGTCTTTACCAGGTCGATTTCTATACTTTTCTTCAAACAGAGTCTCACTACAGCAAATGGCTTCCAAAAATTCATTGCTATTACTAACAAAAAGGGCATACATCATAACAGTATCTTCCTTTAAATGCCGGGACTATAGATTTAAGACATAACCCGACGCCATAATGGCGGCAGTCCCACTAGGAACAAAATGACTACGGTAATCGAATTGACGAGCACTATTGACCGCAATCAGTTGGTCAAACACCCGCCCGTTGTCTCGATAATTACCCGAAGTAGTTTCCGCCCCGACGACTTGATATCCTTCGCTAAAACCACTGCCTGTGGGTCGAACCCTTAAACCATTCCCAAAACTAGAATCACTGAGCCATAGGTTGGCCAATAGATCACTACACCCTACAGGACACCACGCACTGGCATCTACCGTTGACCAAACTAAATTGGTACTGCCTTGTGCTAAAAAGGTGGGCCAAGCCGTCCATGTCATAGTGGTATTGGTTTCATGTAGCCATTTCACTTCAGATTCTCGACTATTCCAACGCCGTATTTTAAACGGCACCAAATTGGAAGACGCATCGGTTTTAACCGCCAAGGGGAGCTGACGAGCGTGATAATCCAAAGTGGCTATCGTAAAGTTAGTCGTCCCTGAAGCGCTATGTAAGACATAGCCTGCAGATGGCGTCGTACTACTGCCACTATCCACCAAATAAAGGTAGTACCATGTATTGGGAGAAAGAACACTCGTCGGCGCTAAGCCGTTTAAGCCTGTGGTGTCCATATTAATGGTGATGTTCCCATTCACACCAAGGTCTCGTAATCCACTTTGGCTCCGGCCTAAAGCTTCTCCATTCAGGTTGATCGTACGGGCGGACACATAACGTGGCACGGGCGTGTGAAGATATCCAAGCGGAAGCGTTACGGCCCCCACTTGCCAAAAACAGCTTCCTACTTTTTGAACCGTTAAGACTTCACCATGAACCACTGCTTGCCCTGTGAGTGCTTGTCCTTGTTTTTTTACAATAGGCAAAGCCGTATTGGCGCCTACTTTTAAGCTCAGTGCGGTGCCTAAATCAGGCGTTTCATTGACTTTAAAAGACACCAAATAGCCTTCAGGAAGCGGATTAGGGGCATACGTGGGACTGATTTCAAAAACATTTTTACTCGTCCCTGTTTCGGTATTCCCCCATTGAAGTAATTGACGACTGGCATTCAGCGTCAAGGTCCCATTAAGTGTAACATCCTGTTGAAAAGTGGCTGACCCATTAAAGGTTTTATTGCCCGTCAACGTTTTATTTTGATACAGGGCATCATCCAGTTCATTGGCTTTATTCACCAATTGGTTTAGTTCTACGTTAAGATCGTCCGCATTAATGAGTAATCCATTTTGAATGGTATTGCTCTTCAGGCGTTGAATATTGGTCATCATACGGTGTTTTCTCCTTCTATGTAAGACAGGCTATAGCCTGTAATGGTGACAGGTTGTTGGGGCATTTCTCCTGAAAGTGACAATTCAAATAAGCGTCCACTGCCTTCGGGATATAAGCGCGCAATGCCTTTGGCTTGACTCCCCCAGCGTGCGGTGTTAAAGAGACTGGTACCGTAAACATCCACCCCTCCCCCCACTAAAGTGACGGCTGGGCTTAAGGTATCACTGCCTTCATAGCCCAGTTCCCATGTCCCTGAGGCTTCTAACTCTTCATTGCCAATATTTCCCAAGTACACGTCAATCATGGTTAACCGAGACAAAGTACTTAAATCCCCCAACGTGTAAGTGGCGGATATCAACTGCCAAGGGATGCTAGCCCCGTTATAACTATTGCCTTGACGTTGTTGTACCCAAACACCAGAATTCGTCCCCGTTAAGAGTTGCCCTAAGGGAAGGGTATTGCCACAGGTCATACTCAGTCCGCTACGGAGACTCCATTTATGTGGTGTGTTGGCATAGTTTTGTACCCACACCTCATTACATATACTGGAACTGCCTGTGGGTAAGCACCACCACAATTCTTTTTCAATGGGGTCATGCAAGGCAAAGGCTTTACTGAGTTGGGATTGATTCACTTGAGACAAACGCCCCTGCATTTGAGGCGAAATACTACCGACTGCCAAAATGCCGACCTGCGTATTAGGGCCTAAGGCATTAATGCCCGAACGAGACAGAAACCAAACATCCTGACCCACGGCCATAATACTACGAGGGGATTGAGTCCCTAAGGTATTAGAAACCAATTCAACTCGAAAGTTAGAAGCATCTGTCCCGCGTAAGGCATAAATGCTTGTGGTTTTAAAAATCAACAAAACATGTTCATTCGAATAAGGGACATAAAGCGGTTTAAGCGCTGTAATCTGTTGGCCATCCCCTGGATTAACTTGAATGGCTCCCGCCCCGTCTTCAAGGGCAGACGGGCTAAAGTCTTCAGGGTCTTCCATGGCGGAAAGATATAAGGTATTAGGACGAGTCGCGTCCCCTGAAAGGATTAAGCGGTTGGCGTAGACACAGCCAAAGCTAGGATTCCCGACCGTTTCTCCTTCTGCAATGTAGGGCCATCCCGGCATGGATTCAAAGGTCGTGCTAACCCCATTCCACCGTTTGGGAAGACTCGCCGCATTGAGAATAAAGCACCACCCTAAAAAAGTGACATACTCATTGGGGCTATTATAAGTCGTCCCTAAAGTTTTATAGAGCTCTCCTGTGAGAGGGTTGACGTGAAAAAGGGTATTGCCTGCTTGAATTAAGTTTTGGTCTAAACCTGAAACGTCTTTAAAGGTATACATACTATGAATGGGCGCCCCTGTATTCAGCGGGGTACTATTTTTCACTTCATAGCCTACGTTTAAAGTCGACCACCCTGTGGCCGCTTGCCAATGGAGGTTTTCAATATAACGCAGTTGATTGCTCCGTAAAGCCATGGGGGTTTCTTGGGTATCCATTCCACCGTCTAAGGTGGGAATGTGAATGCGTTTACTAGGCATAACTCATCCTTATTTAAAAAATTAAACGCCACGAAAGCCAGTGTTTGGCCCCCTAAGACGAAGGGAACTAAAAAGGGGTTGATAGGTTTTTTTAAGCCGTAATAAGCCTTCTTCATAGAGCCTGAAATTCAGCAGACTGCCTTGAACTTCACCTAAAAATTGCTGTAAATACGCCACACCCCCTAAAACCAAGAGATATTCCGCCCCATTGGGAAGCATCGGGACATCCGTATTGGCTTCTAAACGAGTCAGAACCGGTTCAGCCATTAAGCGAAGGGTCCCTGCTTTCGTGGGCGTCGGGTAAAGGGTCATCACATCTTGATTGAGATAAAATTGAGACGGACTTTCTGCCGTTTGAGCATCCAGCCATTCTTGACGTTCAGGTTCATAACGCAGAGAACTCCATTGCGTGGCGGACTGACTCTTCACCCATACCGTTTGTAAGGCAATCAGGGGAGAACGCGTATTATACGCTTTTAAATCCAGTGTATTCATTCCTGCAGTGTAAGGAATTTCAATTTGTTCCTTCAAAGTCGGCAACGTCATACTGAGTCGAATATCTTCATACACTTGATTTAAAAAGCTAAGGGTTTGCTTGACTGGAGTGGTATTGATCACCAAGCTGGTGACGCTTTTTTGACCACAACGGTTCAACACTTCATTGACCAACGTTAAAGCATTTTTAGGGGCATTCATAAAAAATTCCTTTTGTGGATTGATGACACACGACGGTGGACCTTCCCCCTACATAGTCAAGGGGGAAGGTTTTCCGCAGTGGGAGGCTTGGTTTTAAAAACCGAAGAGCATTTACAAAAGCGCTTAACGCATTACGCCATCGTACAACGTAGCCATGCCCCTGCTTCAGGGCGCACCGCTTTAGAACCAAACAAATAGAGGCCTCGAACGGCGTGGGCAAACATATCGGTAGGGCGAATATGCTCAACGTTGTTGACTTGCGCGGCAAGGGTGATAAAATTTTTCTGAAACGCGAGAATCGGCACCACGCCCCCCGTCAAGGTAGGCACATTGGTGGACACATAAATTTGGAATCCTGCCACATTGCCTAAAAAACCATTTTGAATGGCTTGATCGCCCAAGCTTGTCGCCCGCATAAAAGCATCACTTTGTAGTAAAATCCGTTTGAATCGAGGATTTACAATCAGGACACGGTCTTCTTGGGGCACATTTTGGGCGTCTAACATTTCGGCCATTAAGGTAATGTTATCGTAGATGTTCGTTTTGGTAATCGCGGTAACGGTAGAGGAGCCTCCTACAATGTTCGCCACAGGAATATCCAAATAATGGTTATATAAATACGCGTCGACCACATCTCTCACGGCAATGGCGGCTTGCCCTGTATAGACTTCAATAATAGGAATATCCGCTTGTGCCACATCTAAATCATCAACACGAAAGGCAAAATACTTCTGTTGATTAATCGTGAGCATCTGTTTGGGGTCTGTTAACGTTTCATAGGTAATGGCGGTGCTTCGGGTATAATCTCTCACCGTGACGCTTCCGTAGGAGCGAATATGGACGACATCACCCGCTTTTTTAATTTCGCCTTCGTAGTCTCGATTCACCAAGCCTGCCATGACAGAATTTTTATTAAAACTCTTGAGAATGACCTGGCTCCAAATTTCAGGGACAAAGTTATCATAACCCATGGGTATATTCCTCAAATGATTGTGTGGGGGAGGGGGACTTTTAAGTGTTCAAGGGATTTACTGAATACGGT
>JBIJBR010000066.1:0-8071 GCA_044345135.1 Vampirovibrionales bacterium | reverse complement strand
GCGGTGTTGTTCTAAAAATTGCAGAATACTAATATCTTGGCGTGCTTCAGGCACTTGGCTCCACGGGGTTCCATCAGGATAGGCCGCCGTCAAGGCTCGACGCAATAATTTCGTTGGATCCGCACACCAGGCGTCTCGTTCGCGTTCAATTAAACGTAAGCCTACTCCCTTGCTTTTATTGTACGCAAAATGCACTTGTTGCTTTAAAATGCCCATTGTTCTGCCAAGGGTCTGTAAGTCTGGGTCTTCTTCAGGGAGGTTCCAATACACTTCCCACAGGCGTTGTTCTGAAATACTTAAGGCCACCGCCACGGCATGCTTACACCATTTTTCTTCAATGGCACAATTGCATCTGGGTTCTATGCCCGCGGTATTGAATCGCATTTCAGTCGTATAACTGGATTTAAAATTTCCTTTGACGCGTGCTACAATCCCATATTGTTCTAAATCTAAATTCAGAATTTTATTCCCCGCCAAATGGGTTTCCACCCCCCGACGCCAGTTGCCCGCCTTACTTTGATTTTTAATCCACGCATAGGTGAGATGTGGCAAAGGATTCTTGGGTAATGCTTGCGGGGGGCCCGAGGCATTTGACTGAGAAGAGGCGTCTGAATGACGTGGTTTGGACGAATTTTTTTTATGCCCTCCCTGCTTGGAAGAAGAAGACCTGTTTTTAGATTTTGCCGTCATTTGAGCAGGCGGAGTAGCATTTTTAGACATACAACAAAAAACCAACTTTCATTATTTCAAAGCACAGACAACCGTCAAAGCGAGGCAGGCATCATTTTTAAAAGGCTACAGATAAACCGTATATAAAATAAATCGTATGAGTGTTGATAGAACACTTCATAAAAAACGCTTATGACTCAATTGCAATACAACCGTAAAAGATAAAATAGAGCGATGAAAAGAGAATACTCTTTGAACAGGGGGAAACCCTAAAAATTCAAGTATTGAGCCTTCACGACTATAGATTCATCCACTTCTGTTTATTATCATAACATAGTTATAGAATTTGCAAGTGCTTTTCATCTGTCAAAAGGAGCTTTGGCGTGCCCCCTCTTTATGTTAGAATCATCTGGCTTGTTTTAAAATGAAGGAGTATTTTCCTAATGTCTTTAACGCCTCACGCCCTTAAAACCTATGTGATTATTGCCTATGATGGCAGCGATGAAGGGGCTGCTGGACGTCGACTTCAGGCGCGTCCTGCTCATTTGACACAAATAGAAGCGGGACAAAAAGCAGGCGTGGTGAAGTGTGCGGTGGCCTTACAAAATGAAGCGGGGACAAACGCGATAGGGTCTTTGGTGATTTTAGAACTGGCTGACGCCGAAGGGGTACAGGCTTTTTTAGAGGCGGAACCCTACGTGCAAGAAGGGGTCTGGCAATCCATTACCGTGCACCCAGGGGCGGTGCCTCCTATGTTTAAATGGTAACAATTTCTTTATAAATGGCACAATGTTTGTTTTTATAATCCTTTATGCCTATACAGGCCGACGCGCTTTGAAGACGCGTCACTGGTGAGACCCTTAGGCATGACTGATACTTTAAATTGCAAGGACAAAACCCATTATGACTAGCATAAAACCAAACCCGTTTCTGATTTCTACTATTTCAGCATTAAACGCACCTCCTTCAAACACTTTTCCTCCTCCTCTCTCTTCTGTGAATCAGACACCTCCTGTGGCGGCTCCGAATGCCTTATTGGCTTTCTTGTCTGCTCCAGATTATGCTTTTCCCGCTCCAAGCCTTAAGTTACAAGATTTACCCCCTCTTCCCAATTATAGATTTGCTATTACGAAAGGGGATTCACCTTCTACCAGTGGTGGGGGAACCTCAGGCGGTGGTCAAAATCGATCTAGGGGATAAACCCTTTCCCTAAGCGAAAAGCCTCCATATTGCTTGGAGGCTTTTTGAGCAATCGGGATGACAGGATTCGAACCTACGACCTCTTCATCGGACGATAAAGGACAGAACGCTTGAAGGCCGCTGACTTTTTAAGAGGATCGTGGTGATTTAAAACGGCTTGAGAGAGGCATTGTCTTGGTAGAGGCTTTGAATCACACGAATATCCCCTGTTTTTAAGGGGTCTGTTGAAAGCCGTTGGGGTTCTGCTATTGCTTGAATGGTGAGATGATAATTCCCCGCCATCACGTCATAGGGGTTGCTACTATGCCCCCATAAGCCTAGGGCATGACCCATTTCATGCACCAATACTCGATTGAGGACGGCCGGTTTTTGAGGGAGGCCTCCTTTCGTTTGTGTGGCACAGACTAAGGTGACGATCTGAAGGCTTTGTGTCGATTTATCATAACGTTTTGGAGTGGTTAAGGCCGCGATATAAGCACGACGGTTTTGTGCCTCCAGCGATTCAGGCAGGGAGAGACGTTCAACAAAATCGACTTGAATATCGGCCATTTCGCGACGATCAACCCATTGAAATGAAAAGGGATGCACCGAAGCCAAGGCCGCTTGCCAAGGTTGAAAGGCCGTTTCAATCCACGCACGATGGCGGGCGTCTGGCGTGTAAAGCGTCAAACTTGTTTTTTGCCAAACCAAGCGCGTGCCTTGGTGATACAGGTGAGACATAGGTGCCATAAAATCAGGCGTGTCGCCCACGGCACTATTTCCCAAAGGCACTTTGGCCGTACAGCCTCCTAGGCACAGTAGGCCAAGAATCCAGCATAGACTGATTTTAAATTTCATTGTAGCGCTTTCTTTTTAAAACGGAGGGGCTTCGCTCGTTTATTCTCCAAAACGACGTTTTCGTTCCCAAAAAACGCTTAAGGCTTCACAAAAATGTTCTACCGTAAACGCGGGCCATGGGACAGGGGTAAAATACAGTTCACTATAGGCGCTTTGCCAAATTAAAAAATTGCTCAGTCGTTGTTCCCCACTGGTACGAATCACCAAGTCAGGGGTGGGTATGGAGGTATCTGCGTCGTTTAGGTAATCAGTAACGGTAGATTCTTCAATGGCTTCAGGCGCTAAGGTTCCCGCTTGAACCGCAAGGGCTATGCGTTGAATGGCTTGCGTGATTTCAGCACGCCCCCCATAGTTAATGGCCAAATGAAGTTGTAAACCCGTATTGTCTGCGGTTTGTTCTATGGCGGTTTCCAGCACCGTTTTTAAATCAAAAGGCAAGGCCTCTCGATTGCCCAAGACTTTAATACAAACGCCTAAACGCCCTAAAAGTTCTAAATCTTTGGACAAGACTTCCGCCATAAGCTTCATTAAATAGCCGACTTCTTCGGTCGTACGCTTCCAATTTTCAGTACTAAAGGCATAGACCGTCAAGACTTGAACGCCTAAAAAACTCGCCCCTGTGATGATTTCTTTCAGGCGCTTACTGCCTTCTTTATGCCCCATGAGGGACGGCATCAGGCGTTCTTTCGCCCAACGTCGATTTCCATCCATAATAATGGCCACATGAGCCAAGGGGGAGGGATGACGTTTCTGAAAATCGGCCAAACTTTTTTGCATGGTGTCATCTAAAAGTAGGGGCAGCACCGCACGAGACAACTCTATTTCTCCTCAATCAAGACAAGGGAAATTTTATCAAAATAGCACAAAAAAACGCGATAGAGGAGTCAATGATTTTGATTAGACAACGACTTCATCTCTAGGGTGTTCAGGTACAATCTGAACAGATTTAGGTTCCGTTGTGCTGATGTCTTCCATTTCCTTGGCTTCTTCTTTCGCTTGGGCGTCTTGGGTGATGAGGGGCATGCCACAAATATACATTTCATTGAGTCGTGAACCGAATTGGTCTAAGGCGAATCCCCAAGTAAAGGCACGAGCCGCGGAGCCAAACGTCGCGAGTATGGAGCCTGGAATCAATAATTTACTTAACCAATGGGTCCCTTGTAAGCCACTAAAGAACCAGTTGTAGTTGACAATCAAAGCACTGACGCCCCCGACCACATTAAAAAGTAAGTAACCCGTGTCTTGAAAGGAGGGAATGCTAGCGCCTAAAATGCCAAATAAGCCTGCCACTGAAAAGAAGATCCCTCCAAAGCGACGGCTTTTCCATAAGCTTTTTGTCGACAACACTGCAGGAAGAGGAGGAAGTCCTTCTTCTCTTAACAACGCGCGTAAGGGCCATCCCGCAATTTGAAAAACGCCTTCCACCCCGACTTGAATCGCAAGCAGGGTATCTTGAACGATAAACGCAAAAAGTTCAGCAAGACTTTTTAAATTCGTCACACGCCCTAGGTCAAAGGAGCGCTTGTTTTCCATCGCCAAGTTGCTCATGCCAAAAAAGAGAAAACCCACCATGAAAATTAAAATCCCACGATAAAGAACGTTTTCTACATCACTGGCAATGGCGATCCACATCACAAAAAAGGACAAGCCTGCCAGTACTAGGCTAGGTTGTTGACTCACCCAGCCACTGCGCATCATGGCAGGGGCGGCCACAATGGGTCCCACGGACATTAAAACGCCTGCGAGGCCCTTGAGTGTTAAGTTGGGGTCTTTGTAAAAGGGGAGGTTGATATCGGACAGCAAGGTGGGGTCAACCTGAAAGATAAAGCCGACCAACAAAAGTGTGGCTCCTAGCCAGCCGATAAATTGACCCCCTAAGGCCACGACATAATCGCCTAAATGGGGTTTTTTGGATATCGTCATATAAAGCGTTCTCCACCTAATGTTTCTATGTGTTTAAATTGAGAATAAAAGTAGGTTCCTACTATTATTTTAGCCATTATAGCAGAGCAAGCATTTAGCGTCTAGCATGGGAATTGTATTTCACATTCAAAACTGCGTTCACACGGAAAGGACGCTTCAATTCGTTTGGATCCCAAGCCCAAGACTTGCAAAATCCAATGGCCGTGACGCCAGAGTGCATCACTTAAGTGAAGGCTATTTAAAGGACGTTTACTTAGTCGCCATAAATGACGGACATGGCTTTGATACACCCCGTCATCCAGCAAGTGAATCGCCATGCTTTTACGGTGACTGCTGCCTGAACCAGTGCCATATTTTTGCGCGTACACATAGCCTAGCCCCATTGCCAATCCTGAACCGACGGCATTGCCTGGCGTATTCCAAGCGGCATAAGCCGCGAGTTGTGGAATAACATCAGGCTCTTCCTTCAGGGCTTTTAAGAGTAAAGGATCCGCGCCGTTGGCGTAAGCGACGTCGACCAAAACGACGGCTTTCCCTAGCGCAATGGCCTCGGTGGTTTTAGCGAGCGTTTCATACGCGTCATTCATGGTGGTGTCGCTCGGAAGGCTTACCCCGTGATCTCCCATACGGAGATGAGGCGCATGCATAATTAGGACTACATCGGCTTCTTCTAGGTGAAGGACACGCTTGGCTCCACAGGCTTTAATGCGTTGAAGTCCCACGTTTTTTAGAGCTTGTCCGTCAAATTTGGCCATAATGTCTAAAGACTGGGGGGATTGCATCCATACCCGCAACGGATCCTCTAGCTGGTCTGCCAAGGCTTTAATCAACAGCGTATGGGCGACTTCATCTGCCCCTGTTTGCACATGGGCACGATCCGTTAATGCTAAGCTTTCAATGCGTTCTCGAAGGGTTTCGGCTTCATAAACATTTAAGCCTGATTCGCCACGATCATCTTCACAAAAGACCAATTGACCCAAGCGATTTTGTTGAAGTAATTGTAATAAGCGTAGGTTGTGCCAGTGATTGCGTTCTCGACGGGTGACAAAGTCTTTAATGACTTCAAGGGGAGGCTTTTCCTCTTCCCATTCTAAAGAACGCCAATTTTGCATCAGGATATTTTTTTGATGCAGGCGTTGCGAAAAACGAGACAAGCATTCGCCCCACGTCGCCCAGTAGCTTGGTTCTTCTTCATCATTATTATAGGCAGGAATGCGTAAAACACTAGAAAATCCATAAAGCTTCGGGACGGATTTTAAAATCGCCATACTTTTTTCAAGCGTTCGAATTAAATCTTCGTTGGATTCTTCTCCAATTCGACTGGGGATTAAGCCCCCGTAGCTGAGTAAATCTAAGGATATAATGGCGGCTTGGATGGGGTGTTTGGCTAAAGTACGCTGCATCCAGTGGCGCAAATCTTCTAATTGAGCGGGTGTTTTAAGTTGGCCTAAGAGTGAGGCAGGGGGGAGAAGCACCTGAATCCCCGTTAATCGCGCTAAATTTTCCACGGCCTGATAACAGACGGGGCGGGCGTCTAAAGGAATGACTAAAAAGCAAGGGGGAGGGGGTACAACAGTCATTTAAGTGCTTCTCTTTGTTAAACAGTTGTGTTTATTGTAACATGAATACCACTTCAGATTCAGTGAAGTGTACTTTAATTCCCCTATTTAACGCGATAAAGATTTTTACCATGACCGAAGATTCAGCACACTTGATTCCCTCCTCGCTTAAACGACTTCCCAGTAGCGCTTTAGAATGGGCCACATGGGCCGCTTATTTGGCCGATTCTAAAAAAGCCTTGGACATTCAAGTGCTTAAAACCGAAGATGTGACCACCTTGGCGGACTACTTTGTGATTTGTACAGGGCAGTCTAAACCTCAAGCCCGCGCGATTGCGGAAGAAATTGCCTATGTTTTTCGCCACGCGGGCAATACCGCGATTGGTGATGAAAGAGATGTTGCCAATACTTGGTGCTTACTTGATTTTACCGACGTGGTGATTCATGTCATGCAGGCGGAAGCCCGTGACTTTTATAGCCTTGAAAAATTTTGGAATCACGCGGAACTGGTTCCTGCGCAAGCTTGGCATCAGGTTGCTGAAGACTTGGGGCTCTTGACTTTAGAAGTAGAGTCCTCTTCCTCGTCTTCTTTTGAATAAGATTTCCGTTGGCACGCCTTTTTTATTGCAAGATTCTTGTTTCATTGCGTTTTATTGAAGTATAAGGAAGCTCCTTTATGACCCCTCTTTCTTTGCAAGAGCTCAGCAAGCGCCCTAAGAGCCATGCTATTTTTGAAAAGGCGAAAGGTTTGATGCCAGGGGGCGTTAATAGCCCTGTCCGTGGTTTTCGTTCCGTGGGGGGGGGCTTGCCTGTGGTGATTAAAAACGCCAAAGGGGCCTATATTACGGATGAAGACGAGCTTCGCTATTTGGATTACGTGTTAAGTTGGGGCCCTGCTATTTTAGGCCATGCGGATCCTGCTGTTGTCAAAGCCGTTCAAGACGTGGCGGAACAAGGCTTAAGCTTTGGCGCCCCTACTGTGCTTGAAAATCAGCTGGCGGAACAGGTGATTCACATGATGCCGTCGCTAGAGCGTCTACGGATGGTCAGTTCAGGGACGGAAGCCGTGATGTCCGCCATTCGTCTGGCTCGCGCCTATACCCAGCGTTCATTGCTGATTAAGTTTGAAGGGTGCTACCATGGGCATGCGGATGCTCTACTGGTTAAAGCAGGCAGTGGGGCTTTGACGTTGGGGATCCCTGATTCGGCGGGGATTAGTCCTGAAACGGCACAGATGACTTTAACCGCCACGTTTAATGACTTAGACAGTGTCGATGCCTTACTTGAGGCTTACCCCAACGCCATTGCGGCTATTTTAGTGGAACCTGTTGCGGGTAATATGGGCTGTGTTCCGCCAACGGCTGGGTTTTTAGAAGGTTTGCGCGAACGATGTAACGCCACAGGGAGTCTCTTGATTTTTGATGAAGTCATGACAGGATTTCGTGTGGCTTTGGGGGGATGCCAAGCCCATTACGGCGTCGAGGCGGATATCACCACCTTAGGGAAAATCTTGGGTGGCGGCTTACCTGTGGGGGCTTACGGAGGACGGCAAGACATTATGGAATGGGTGGCGCCTCTCGGGCCGATGTATCAAGCAGGGACGCTCTCAGGGAATCCCTTAGGCATGACCGCGGGTTTGGTGACCTTAAAGGCCTTGTCTCAAATCAGGGT
This sequence comes from Vampirovibrionales bacterium, assembly GCA_044345135.1. GTDB lineage: Bacteria > Cyanobacteriota > Vampirovibrionia > Vampirovibrionales > JAJTHC01 > JAJTHC01. The sequence continues at coordinate 212 of JBIJBR010000066.1, read as the reverse complement.
GTATGACGGTTTAGATCGCTATGCTCGACGTCTCGTCGAAGGGGCGTCTGCCTTATGTGAGGCGCAGGGGGTACCGTGTAGCGTCACACAAGTGGGAGGCATGTTTTCTCTCTTTTTTGTAGAAGGGGGCGTGACGTGCTTTGCGGATGTTTGCCGTAGTTCTAAACCCTTCTTTAATGCCTTTTTCTGGGCCATGTTGGAAGCGGGGGTGT
>JBIJBR010000065.1:0-8087 GCA_044345135.1 Vampirovibrionales bacterium | reverse complement strand
CGTAGAATCCACTAGGATATACGCCATATCGGGATCTTCTTGAAAATAATACAGCATTTTGTAACAAAAAAACAATCACACTCATTTGATTGTTTTTATTTTTGATAGGGAGTATACCTCTCTCTCTAACTATTTTTAAACCAAGGAATCTATTATGACTGTTTCTAAAACAAATCCCTATTTAAACAGCACGCTTAAAAAAACTGAGAATGGAGGAAAGATCCTTGTTTTAGAAACAAACGCTGAATCTCCTAATATACATGCAGACATGGTTGTAGAAAACTTCGAACGAGCCATTCCTGGAACTAAAACCAAACGGAAGAATAGCATGACAAACACAGGTTCTGTAAAAATAAAAGGCTCAAGCGTAAAAGATTGGATTATTGAGGATGTTGTGGGTTATTATAATATCTATGCGAAAAAATTTAAGGAAATTGCAAAAGAAAAAAACTCAATCAATGTAGTAAGTATATCAGAAGCAATGAGTGAATCCCTTATATTAAAAAACACCCTTAAAAAATCTGAAGAATTTTTTGCCATAGCAACCCAAGAAGAAAAGAAGAACTTATGGTCTTCTGAAGAGAGTGAAACTCCTATGCTGAATCTCTTTGCGATAGAATCTTATATTGACGAATCCTTAGACGCTGGTAAACCAAAGATAGATCAAGCCAAAAAAGAACTGGAAATCGAAGTCGCCAAACTGAAGAAAGAAAAGAATATTGCTGTGCTGGCAGGTGTTGCTAATGAAGAAGAGTTTATAAACATGCTAGAATCAAAAACACCAATTCTGTTTGAAAAAAATGAAGGCGAAAACTTCTTAACTAGTGTGGAGGGGGTCATCGGTGCAGGGACGAGTGAGTCAAACGGAAAACTAACAAAGTATTCAAGCCGTGGCCAACACACCATGTTTACTGCCGTGGTAGCTTATGCCGATCAAGGTGATTCAGGGACATCGTTTTCTCCTGTTGCTTCAAAGGTTGCAGAATTGATCAACGAAGGAATGCCAGTCGCAAAAGCGATAAAGACTCTCGAAAATCAAGGTACAAAAATAACAAATGAAGAAGGCGACACCTACACCTTTTTACCCCCTAAGCTTTTTAGCGGTAAAGAAAAATACGATACAGGAATACCTAAACAAGATAGACCTTCTACTCAATTAAAAAATAAACAAAAAGGGGATACATTGATTTCAAATAGGGTTTTACAGTGTGAACTTAAAGGCTAAAGCGTGTATACGCCTTTTGAAGAGTCTGTAAATCCATGGTGGCCACAGTGTCTTCTAGACGCACCGTCAAGGGACTTTGGGGCTCTAGGACTTGGCCTAAGGCCACGAGGGGGATCCCTGCTTCCGCGCTTAAGGTCTGAAGCGTTTCAAAGTGTGCAGGCGTGCAAGACAGCACAAAGCTTCCATGGGTTTCGCCAAAGCAGAGGGTATCTAAAGAGCCAGAGTCAGAAAAAGAGTCGTGAAGCAAAGGGGTCAAATCCAAAGTCACCGCATGTTGAATCTGCTTAAAGGCGAGGCAAGATTCAACGACCGTAACTAATAAACCGCCTGTGGACACATCTTGCAGGCTAGCGAGCAAGCGTTGAGGCACCAAGACTTGCGTGATGAAATCTTGCAAGCGCTTTTCCATGTCTAAATCCACCGTAGGGGGTTCACCGTAGCTATCGCCTTGAATTTGCCACTGATAGACACTGCCCCCTAAGCTGGGTGAAAAACGACCTAAAACGGCAATGATATCCCCTGCCTGCTTAAACTGTGGACTCAAGGCATCGTTAATATCGTTTAAGACGCCCACCATCCCTAGGGTAGGCGAAGGAATAATGGCTTCCTCCCCATTGGTATTGTACAAGCTCACATTACCGCCTGTGACAGGGGTTTCAAAGGCGAGGCACGCCTCTTTAATCCCTCGCACGGATTCGGCCAATTGAAAGGCCACCAAAGGCGTTTCAGGATTACCAAAATTGAGGTTATTGGTCACGGCAAGGGGAGTCGCCCCTGTACACACGATATTTCGTGCCGCTTCAGCGACAATGCCCTTACTGCCTTCATAGGGGTTTAACCAAACGTGTAAAGGGTTGCCATCTAAGGTGGCGGCCAAGGCTTTATGAGGCTCGTGGTCTGAATCATGGTTTGAATTATTTGCTTTTAAACGAATGAGCCCCGCCGTGTTATGGTCCGAACTGAGGTAGGTATTGAGCTTGACATGACGGTCATACTGCTCATAAAGCGCTGATTTTTCCACCACGTTGACTTGTCCCATTAAACGCGACAAGGCGTGAGGGAGATCTTCCATCGTGAGTGGGGGGAGTGACTCATGGGCGTTGCGTTGACGACGACGCTGCGTCTCCAGTGGTTCTTGCACTTCAAAATCAGGCGGATAAGTGGGGGCCTCTTCGGTTAAAAACTTGGCGGGTAAATCCACCACTTGCTCCCCTTTAAAAGAGATTTGAATTTGCTCCGCTTCAATGACTTCACCAATAATGGCCACGGGGACCTGCCATTTTTTGAAAATCGCAAGTACGGGGGCTTCTTGGCCCTTTTCAAGCACCAATAAAAAGCGTTCTTGACTTTCCGACGACAAGTATTCCCAAGCGGCCATATGGGGTTCTCTTGCAGGCACAAGGTCTAAATCAATACGCATGCCCATGTTGCCTTTAGCGGCCATTTCCGCAGTGGCGCACGTTAAGCCCGCCGCCCCCATATCCTGAGCAGACACGACAAGACCTGTGGCAAAGGCTTCTAGACAGGCTTCCATTAAGCATTTTTCCGCAAAAGGGTCCCCCACCTGAACAGCGGGTCGATCGCTCGCACGGGAGTCTTCATCCAAAGCTTTAGAGGCAAAAGACGCCCCCCCCATGCCGTCTTTCCCTGTAGGAGAACCCACATAAAGCACGGGATTCCCCGCCCCTTTCGCCCCTGCGGGCATCATGCCCCCTGCTTCCATAATCCCAATGGCCATGGCATTCACCAAGGGATTCCCTGCATAAGTCGGGTGTATGAAGACATCTCCGCCAATCGTGGGGATTCCCATACAATTGCCGTAGTGGGCAATCCCTGCCACGGCTCCGCTTAAGCGTCGTTTATTAGCCGTGGCGTCTGGAACGCCTTCTAAAACACCAAAACGCAGGGCATTTAAATTCGCCACAGGGCGAGCATTCATGGTGATAATATCTCTTAAAATACCGCCTACCCCTGTGGCAGCCCCCTGAAAAGGTTCCACATAGGTGGGGTGATTATGACTTTCGACTTTAAAGGCCACGTGAATACCATCGCCTGCATCCACAATACCCGCATTTTCCCCTGGTCCTTGCACCACGGCCTTGCCTTCTGTAGGGAGGGTCTTCAGTAAGTGTCGAGAATGCTTGTAGGCACAATGTTCGCTCCACAAGGCGGAAAACATGCAAAGTTCCGTAAAATTCGGGGGCCGTTGGAGTCGTTCACAAATTAGGGCGTATTCGCTGTCCCGCACATTTAAAGCCCGTAACTGGCTAGACAAGGCGACATCCAAGCTGGCAAGACTCATAGCGGCATTCCTTTTTTATTTTGATATGAAGTAAACGTCAATAGTCTAGCATAAAAAGAAGCACATTTCGGTTTTATGCCTTTGAAGACTTAAAGGATTTGGCTTTTCTGACAGAAAACGAGCAAAGCCTTTCGGTCGAAGGTTAAGGAATCACCGATTAAGGACGAAAAGGACATTTTATGACTTTTATAGGAACAACGGGGTCTACCCCCTATGCTATTTCAGCAGAACAGTTAAGAAAGCGTTTTGAAACTAGAGCTGATCACACGGCTTATACCCTTCAATATCAACCTGATCAATTTTTTCCAGATGATAATTATCGTATAGGAGACTCGGCACTATTCAATCCTCAAAGTAGGTTCACACCTGAATGGGAGGCTGTAGTCGAGAAAGCGCTTAAAGAGGACAATCCTACTGCCTATCGTCAGAAGACGATTAATGCTGGTCATTTGTCTGATTATTTAGAATTAGAAGCGGGAAAGGGTATTACAGAAGCATTAGGTCTTCCAAAAAAACAAGGGTATAATAATATAGGGAGTCAAATATGGGAGAGTCCCAGAAACTTGGTGGCTTTAAAAACGCTTTACGGAGAGCCTCACCAAATAGGTTCGATAGGCCCCTTCCCTGAGGGCTTGAGCCAAATACGTGTGCATGGTAATCACAATGGAGAAGTTAAAAAAGCGACAAAGGCGGCTATGGATGCCCTTGTCGAAAAAGGGATTCATCCTACCATGGCGACGATGGAAGCCCTTGCCCAAGAAGGGATTCATCCTAAAAAATATCCCTCCTGCCCATTACCCAATGCCGCACAGGCCTTAGAAATACTCGAAAAAGCGGCGAAACAAGGTTTGAATGCCATTGTTTAATGAAAAATTTTAAAGGTTTTTTTCCGCTTGGGCGTGGTGACACGTCGGCGCATAAACACAAAACACACAAGGGGGGGCCATCGCGACAGGGGGCTCCCCCTCGGGGTTTTGCCATACGGCTTCAAGCGCTTTGATTTTGGCTTGCAACCACGGGCTTGCTTGCGTACTGTGGTGAAAAGCCTTGGGCAAGGGCAAGCGTTCCGTGGCGTGGCCATACGGCAAATGTACCAATTCACATTGCGTGGCTTCTACCGTGACATGGGGGTTATTGATTTGAAATCCTAAACGGTACAAAGCCATTTGTTCGTAATACTGTTCTAATTTAGCCCCCTCTAAACGGCGATTGGTTTTAAAATCCAGCAGGCCATAGGTATCGGTAGGGCGGTGGTAGACAATCGCATCCACTTGTCCTTTCACCACGGGGGACCATTGTCCGCCAGTGTGTTGGGGGCTTAATCTAAATTCAATGACTTGCTCTGGCGCTAAAATGCGGTAGCCTTTTTCATGGAGCCGTTCTAAACTAAAGTCGCTGGCTTGAAATTGCGTATACATGGCGAAGGCTTCGGCTTGAACCTGAGCTTGATTTTCATGCTCTAAAGCCCCTAGGCTTTGCGCAGTCACTTCCTCTAAACGTTCACGAAGCAGGGTCGCTTCGGTAAAGGGGGCATAACGATAATAGGTTTCAATGTATCGATGCAGTAATTGGCCTCGAATCGCGGCACGCTCGACAGGATTCAGCGTGGCGTTGTCGATTAATGGCGGTGGCGTAGGGATACCTTTGACGTATTTTAACCAATATTTAACCGCACACTGATCGAGTTCGACCAAGGCGGAAAAGCTTAGGTGAGTAGGCAGCGTCGGCGCGGGGGGAGTACTCGCTTTTTGCTCAAAAGTGGGAAAAACAAGCCTAGACGGCCATGCAAGATCCCCTTCAAAAGCCTCCGCAAGGGAATCTTCCGTGTTTAAGGGAAGGCTTTTTTCAAAGGCGTGGTATCGCGTTTGAAAGGCGTCAGGCTCAAGGGCTTCTTCTTGAATCTGCACTTGTTCAGGGGCCTTTGGATTTTCCTGTAGCTTGAGCCACGGTGCTTTCTCCAGCTGGGTTGCATCCACATAAAAATAAAGGCGATGCTTCGCGCGTGTTAAGGCCACATAGGCCAAGCGTCTATTTTCAAAATCTTGCCGAGGGTTTTGCCATAGGGCTTTATAGAGTTGATAAGGTAAGGTATCTTTAGCGGGGGTGCTGCTGGTTTTATGGAGCATCAAGCCCACGCCCGTTTTGGGCTTGAATTGGGGGTCAAAGGTCATGCCTGCTTGATTGGGGGGACTTTTCCCAAACCATAAGACATGCACTTGTGGAAATTCCAAGCCTTTGGCCGCATGAAAGGTCATTAAACGCAGGGCATTGACTTGATTAAGGGAACGCATTTGATTCAAGGGCAAGCTAAACTGAGGGTTGGCTTGGTCTCGTTCAAGGGCTTTAAAAAGTTGGCTGAGGCGGTAGCCTTTACCGAGTCGTTCATAATGGCGTTGGCACAAATCCGCAAAGGCCAAAAAGCGTTCTTGGGCTTTACGGGGGGATTCCGTAGCAGCACCTGCGGCCGAACTAAGGGCCAGTAGCACGGGTTGCCATTGGCGCAATAAGCTTAAGGGGGCTTCCAAGCGCTGGTGTTGGTGAGCCTGTAAAATGGCGCTTGCTAAGGTGTTGATCGTCTCTTTGGTGGCGGGGGGAAGCTCCGCCTGCTGGAATAAGGCCTCTAAAAAAGCGGGTAAGAACGGACGCGGTGCAAGGACGGGAGAGGCGGTGCTTTGAAAAGAGTCTGCCGTAATGGCATGAACCGCTTCAACCGCATGGAGCAAACGCAGCGGTGCCACGAGCGATGAAAGTAGTTTAACAATCCATAGCGCTTGATGAGGATTGTCTACGGCGTGTAAAAAGGCGATGACATTTTGAATCATGGGGTGCTGAAATAAGGAGGCATCCCTGTCGATGAGATAGGGAATGTTTTTCGCCTCCAGTAGACTCGCCAACGCACTTAATTGGCTATGACTTCGCCCTAAAATGCAAATGTCTCGCCAGGCGTAGGGAGCGTCCGACGGGGGAGTATGGGTGGTATGCGTGGCATAGTCGTTTAAGAGATGATACACCACACTCTGAAAGGCATGCTCTTTTTGTTGGCCCGCGGATTCTTGTATTTTGCCTGTTTCATCTCGTGTGCCAAAATAATAGGTGGTGACCTCCGTGGGCGTTTTAGGGTCAGAAGGATGAAAGGCCTTGAGATGAGGATCTCGCATCGCGGTGGTTTCCGCAGTAGCGTCTGCCATTTGATTCGCCACATGCAAAATCCCTGAACGAGAGCGATAATTTCGGACCAAAGCCACCCGCTTAGGATTTAGTCCCTCAAAAATCAAGGAGACATTTTCTTTCTGAGCAAAACGGAAGCTATAAATCGACTGCTTTACATCGCCCACCACGGTGAGGTTCGCCCCCTGAGACGGCTTCGCTTGCCTATGTTCTGGGTTATATTCTGGGTGACGCATCAGGCATTTGAGTAAATCCAGTTGGCTTCCGTTGGTGTCTTGAAATTCATCCACCATCACGGCTTCAAACCAGTCTTGGTATTTTTGTCGCAAGTCGTCGTGCTCTTTTAAGGTCTGCAGTGTTAGATTGATTTGATCATCATAATCAATGGCGCCATCCAATATCAGACGTTCTTGATACATCGCATATTGAGCGGTGATCAAGTCAATGACACGAAGTTCTTCTGCGCTGTGGGCGTCTAGGGATGACCAATCCCACGCATCAGGCGGTAAAAGCGCTCCTAATAAGGGGACCCGTTTAAAATCAATGGCGGGATGTTCTTTAAAGAGCTTATACGCTAAAACGGCTTGGTAGGCTTGACGGTCCCATTCCCCCAAAGCCGATAAATCGGCCTGCCACGCGGGAGTACTCACCCCTTCTAAATGATGGGCCCACGCGTGATAAAGTTCACGAACATGGGTAAAGTTGCCGTCTCCTGTGGGCAGTGTTTTAATCTGCTGAGTAAAGGCCCTGCTTTGTTGACGTGCCAAGTCTCTAAATGCCTTTGGGGTGAGTCCATAGCTTTTGGCTTTTTGAATAATACTCCAGACGGCGGCTAAAAAAGCATCAGGGTCTTGGTGGCGTCCCCACGTTTCAAAATTTTGAGGGGACAAGACATTTTTAGAAATGCACGCATCTGGTGGCGCATTTTTATCCCACAATCCAAAACGGGCTAGAGTCTGTTCAAGGTTATGAGCCTGCCCTTTTAAAATGCGCTCCATAACCGTACTTTGAATCACGCTTTGATCTAATTCATCAAGCACACACACGTCTTGACGCAAGCCCGCGGCTTCAGCATGACGCTTTAAAAAGCCTTGTCCAAAACGATTGAAGGTGGTGATATTTTCATCGGGTAAAGCGCCTGTATAGCCTGCTTCTTTTAGGTGATGATGAATCCGTTCCTTCATTTCGCCCGCGGCTTTTTTGGTAAAGGTCATCACCAAAATGCGACTTTCCGCTTGTGGCGTGCCCGTTTCCAGCAGTTCATGTAAAAGGGTTAAATAGCGCGCGGCAATCAACAAGGTTTTACCCGTTCCCGCCCCTGCCAAGACCTGTAACGGAGTGTCCTTAGCAGTAAAGCACGCGTCCGCCTGTTCAGGATTAAGCGACAACGTG
>JBIJBR010000064.1:0-8139 GCA_044345135.1 Vampirovibrionales bacterium | reverse complement strand
GCACTACGATTAAAGGAAAATCTTCCCCATGATGACCAGCACCCTCGATGTGATTCACGACGACTATAAATATGGTTTCACCACCGATATGCCCATGGATACCTTTGCCAAAGGCCTCAATGAAGGGGTGATTCGTGCCATTTCTGTCAAAAAAAATGAACCGACTTGGATGCTTGAATTCCGCTTAAATGCTTACCAACATTGGCTCAATATGAAAGAGCCTCAGTGGGCGGATCTTCAATACGACCCGATTGATTATCAAGACATTACCTACTATTCTGCGCCTAAAGATATTGAAAAGAAAAAGAGCTTAGATGAAGTGGACCCTGAATTGTTGGCCACCTTCGCTAAATTGGGGATTCCGCTCAACGAACAAAAAAAACTAGCCAATGTCGCGGTGGATGCCGTCTTTGATAGTGTTTCTATTGCCACGACCTTTAAAAAAGACTTGGCCAAGCATGGCGTTATTTTCTGTTCCATTTCAGAAGCCTTAGAAGAACATGCTGATTTGGTCCAGCAGTATCTCGGTTCTGTAGTGCCTGTGACCGACAATTACTTCGCGGCTTTAAATGCCGCCGTTTTTACGGATGGCTCCTTTGTCTATATTCCTGAAGGGGTGAGCTGCCCCATGGATTTGTCCACCTATTTCCGCATCAATACGGAAGGATCTGGGCAATTTGAACGCACACTAATTATTGCCGATAAAAACGCCAAAGTCAGTTACTTAGAAGGCTGTACGGCGCCTGCCTTTAGTACCAAACAATTGCACGCTGCCGTCGTAGAACTGGTGGCCTTAGAGGACGCTGAAATCAAGTATTCTACCGTACAAAACTGGTTTGCAGGAGACCCCAAAACAGGGGCAGGCGGGATTTACAATTTCGTCACCAAGCGCGCGCACTGTAAAGGCGACCGTAGTCGTGTGTTTTGGACGCAAGTCGAAACAGGCTCCGCCATTACATGGAAGTACCCCAGTTGTGTGCTCAAAGGGGATGATTCGGTCGGTGAATTTTACAGCGTGGCCCTTACCAACCACTTTCAGCAAGCCGATACAGGCACGAAGATGATCCACATCGGCAAGAATACCAAAAGTCGAGTGGTTTCCAAAGGCATTAGCACAGGGGTTTCGAAGAATTGCTATCGTGGGTCGGTGGTGATTAAACCCAAAGCGGAAAATGCGCGTAACTTTACGCAATGCGACAGCATGTTGATTGGTTCCACCTGCTCCGCCAATACCTACCCCTATATTCAGGTGGAAAATCCCACGGTACAGTTGGAACATGAAGCGTCTACCTCCCGTATTAGTGAAGATCAATTATTTTATTTTCAAAGTCGTGGCATTCCCATGGAAGAAGCCGTCACCACGATTGTCAGTGGGTTTTGCCAAGCGGTTTTTAATGAGTTACCTGCGGAATTTGCCGCCGAAGCCACGAAACTACTGTCACTCAAACTTGAAAATAGCGTGGGGTAGCTGATCATGGGAACATTACATCTTATTACAGAACTAGAAGCGCCTCAAAAAGAAGCGTGGAAGAAACAGATACAAAAACAACGTAAATCATTGATTGATCCTCCTGAATATTTTGTACAAAAAGCCGTACAGAAGATGGGGGCTTCTTTTAGCACGAGTGCTGTAAGTTGTTTTTTAATCGAATGTCGTGCTTTATGTTGGGAATACTACTTAGAACAGGAACTCCATTTTCATAAAGAAATGCTTTCTTTTCTCTTAGCAAACAATGATTACGCCCATTCTATTTTAGCAGATGCCCTTCAGACATATTTACCTCAAGAACTATCTAAAGAAAAATTAAACACGGTTTTATCTAAAGTGGTCGGACAGACAGCAGGTTATTTAACCCCTTATATATATGAATTATGCTTGTCTAGCACGAATTCAAGACGTTCACGTTCTGGTAAAACCTTTGAAAAAATCGTAGAGTTTATGATTACTGAAAAATATAATTATCCGTTTAGTAGCCAAAGTGTTTTGGGTGGTATGTTTTATAAAAAACATGATCTGGGTAAAATGGTTGATGGCATCATTCCCAATAAAGAAGCCTTTGAACAGAATCGATCTCAATGTGTTTTTTTAACGATGAAGACTTCTTTACGGGAACGTTGGCAAGAAGTGGTTGAAGAACAAAATAGAACCAACATCCCCACCGTTTATTTATTAACGCTGGATGACTCTTTTTCAGATGAAAACATCCGTCGTATGAATCACTCGAATATCAACTTGGTTGTGCCTTTGGAAGTAAAAAACAAGTATGCTGATTTTTCTAATATAATTGCGTATGAACAGTTTTTCAATAAAGTAATTCCTAATTATCTTAGATTTTGGGAGATAGATTAAGTATGTCTTGTGGCACGTTTATTGATTTATTTGCAGGAATCGGAGGAATTCGATTAGGTGTAGAAGAAGCCCTTCTTGCCTATGGGATAGAGCCTCGTTGTGTGATGACTTGTGAGATTGATCGTCATGCTCATACCACGTATTCAGCAAATTTTAAAGACAGCTTAACGACGTGTGATATTTATGATTTAGATGAAAAAAGTCTTGCCCCTTATGATTTGTTATTAGCAGGATTTCCTTGTCAACCTTTTTCTCAGGCAGGTTTAAAATTGGGTTTTCAAGACACACGAGGCACCTTGTTTTTTGAAATAGAACGCTTACTACGCCATAACCGTCCCAAAGCATTTTTACTTGAAAATGTAAAACAACTTAAGGGTCATGACAAGGGAAGAACCTTAAAAAAAATACTCGCGGTTTTAGAATCTTTGGGTTATACCGTTTCTTATGATGTTCTAAATACCAAGCATTTCGGCCTTCCCCAAAATAGAGAGCGTATTTTTATTGTTGGTTTTTTAAATCCAATATCTCCTTTTGTATTTCCCACAGGAAATGAAAAAAACGTTTGCGTGGGAGATGTTTTAGATGACAATGTCGATGAAAAATATACGTTATCCGACAATCTTTGGCAAGGACATCAGCGTCGCAAGCAAATGCACCTTGAAAAAGGCAATGGATTTGGCTATTCACTTTTTTATCCTGATTCACCTTATACCAGTACCATTTCTGCACGTTATTATAAGGATGGCAGTGAAATACTAATTCATCAAGACCATAAAAATCCCCGAAAAATCAGCCCAAGAGAAGCCGCCCGTCTGCAAGGCTTCCCTGAACGTTTTGTGATTCCTGTTTCAGATACCCAAGCGTATAAACAGTTTGGCAACTCTGTATCCGTTCCTGTCATTCGGGCGATTGTACAAGCCATGTTACCTATTCTGTATACGCCTGCCGTTCAAAGCTCCTATGATTTAATCGCATCTTAATAGACTTAATAACCATAAGGAAAAAACAATGACCCCGATACTACAAATCACCGATTTACACGCCAAAGTCGTCGACGGCCCCACGATCCTCAACGGCATTAGCCTCACCATTAACGCGGGGGAAACGCACGCCATTATGGGACCCAATGGTTCAGGGAAAAGCACCTTAAGCAAGATTCTAGCAGGGCACCCCAGTTTTGAAGTCACCGCAGGGGAAATTCTCTTTTTAGGGCAGAACCTGCTTGAACTCGAAGCCGATGAACGCGCGCGAGCAGGCGTGTTTTTAGCCTTTCAATACCCTGTTGAAATACCAGGGGTTAATAATGCAGACTTTTTACGGCTGGCATACAATGCCAAGCAAAAAGCCCAAGGGAAAGACGAGCTAGATACAGTGGCCTTTAAAGACATTTTAAAAGCCAAGTTGCCCTTGGTTGAAATGGCGGAACTGTATTTAGAACGCGCCGTTAACGAAGGCTTTAGCGGGGGAGAAAAAAAGCGCAACGAAATTTTGCAAATGGCGGTCTTAGAACCTCGTTTAGCCGTGCTGGATGAAACCGATTCAGGCTTAGATATTGACGCATTACGTATTGTGGCAGGCGGTGTGAATCAGTTAATGAATCCCCAAAATGCGATGATTGTGGTCACGCATTATCAACGTTTATTGGATTATATCGTCCCCGATGTGGTCCATGTCTTGGCGCAAGGCCGTATTCTTAAAACGGGAGACAAATCCTTGGCGCTAGATCTTGAGCGTCGTGGCTACGATTGGTTACTAGAAGAAGCGGGCCTTGCGGTTTAAAAAAGGAAACAAACATGTCTGGATTCTGTACATTGACGCCTCCCGAACTAGAGCTCACCCCTTTTGAAGCCAGTCTTCAAAAGGCAGGGGAAACATTAGCAAACGATTCACTCCTGCCTTTACGCCAAGCCGCTCAAGCGCGGTATAATAAGCTGGGTTTCCCCCAATCACGTCAGCTTGAAGCGTGGAAATATGTGGATCTTCAAGGCTTAAGCCAACACGCGTGGACGCCTACTCTTCAAAAGGAAGAAAAAGATACCTTCATTGAATGGATCTATCCCAAGGCCTGCCGATTGGCCATGGTCAATGGAGCCATGCAAGATCATGGTAGCTGCGAAAAAGTACAGCCCTTGCAAGAAACGCTCTTGACTCACCCTGAGTCTCTCGTGCCTGTTCTTGGTTCTGTTGAAGAAGAAGACGATGCCCTCAGCTTGGTGAACCGTATCTTCGCTCCTGAACCTTATGCCTTACGAGTTTCCGCAAATCAAGAGATGAAAACTCCCTTAGAATGGGTGATTCATCACGACAAGGCGTCCAACAGTTTTCCCGCCTTATACATTGATTTAGGGGAAAATGCAAGCGCACAGGTCTTGATTCGTATTAAAGGCGACTTACATCCCCAAGGTCTGACCTATTTACAAGGCTTCATTCATATTACGCAAGCCAAGGGGAGTCGTCTACAATTAACCGTTTTAAGTAATATCGCGTATGCGGGCTATAATTTCTTTAATACACAAGCGACCTTAGCGGAAGACGCTCAACTTAAATTGTTCAGTACCGCCTTAAATGCAGAACATTTTCGCCATCACATGGCTGTGACGTTAGCGGGTGAAAAAGCCGATGCGTCTTTAAATGGCTTATCCATTTTGTCGGGTCATAACAAAACACATATGCATGTCCGTTTAACCCATGCCGTGCCCAATTGTACGTCCAGCCAAATCTTTAAAGCCGCGTTAGGCGCTCAAGCCTTTCACGAATTTGATGGCAGTATTTTTGTCCGCAAAGACGCTCAAAAAACAAATGCTCAGCAACTTTCTCGAAGTTTATTGTTGTCCAAAAAAGCCAAAGCCTTTGCGCGCCCTTGGCTACAAATTGATGCGGATGACGTCAAGTGCTCACATGGTGCCACCGTCGGACAACTCGATCACGCACAACTGTTTTACTTATTAAGCCGAGGCATTTCAGAAGAACGCGCCAAAGCCTTACTGACTCAAGGGTTTTGTGACAGCATGCTAAGTGACACCTACTTAGATGCCTACGTGAAACGCTATTTCATGAAACGGGTGCATTGTGCTTTAGTGGCAGCAACAGTTTAAAAGAGTATCAAAAGGGAATAAAAAGGGAGATGGATATGAATGCTTCTGTGGTAAGCGACACATCAATAGCGGGTTACCCTTTCACAGGCGAAGGTCTTACATCTGCTGAAGTTTTGACCTTACGAGGGGACTTCCCTATTCTTCACACGAAGGTACATGGAAAACCCTTAATCTACTTTGACAATGGTGCCACCACCCAAAAGCCACAAGTCATGATTGATCGAATCAGTCGTTTTTATGCGGAAGAAAATGGGACCGTCCGTCGTGGCGTGTATCACTTGGCGGCTCAAGCGACTCATGCCTTTGACAGCGTACGCGAGGAAGTCGCCCAATTTTTCAATGCTCCCGATGCGGAAGGCGTTATTTTCGTCAGAGGTTGTACCGAAGGCATTAATCTGGTGGCCTTTGCTTACGGTAGAGCACACCTCAAAGCAGGGGACGAAATCCTCATTACGGAAATGGAGCATCATGCCAACTGGGTTCCTTGGCAAGAACTTTGCAAAGATTTAGGCACAGTCCTTAAAATTATCCCCATGGACAATCGTGGTGTTTTAGATCTCAATGCCTATGAAACATTATTAAGCGAAAAAACAAAATTCGTCAGCTTAATTCATGTGTCTAACGCCTTAGGCACGGTTAATCCCGTTAAAGCAATGATTGCCAAAGCCCACGCCGTAGGGGCCAAAGTGCTCATTGATGGAGCGCAGTCCACCCCTCATCTACCGATTGATGTACAGGATTTAGATTGCGATTTCTTTACCTTTAGTGGCCACAAAGTTTATGGTCCAACAGGGGTAGGCGTTTTATGGGCAAAGCCCGAACTCCTTAATCTCATGCGTCCCTATCAAAGTGGGGGAGATATGATCGATACCGTCACCCTTGCCAAAACCACTTTTTTAGAAGGACATCGACGTTTTGAAGCAGGGACCCCCGCCATTGCCCAAGTCATAGGACTCGGCGCGAGCTTGGCCTACGTGAAAGCTATTGGCTTAGGACGTATCCATCATTACGAGCAAACGTTATTAGATTACGTCACAGAGGCCCTTCAAAAAATAGAAGGCGTACAGATTTACGGCAGCGCCCCTGAAAAAGCGGCTGTGCTTTCTTTCTCAGTGCAGGATGTTCATCCCCTCGATTTAGGAACGCTCTTGGATTTAAAAGGCATAGCCATTCGAACGGGGCATCACTGTGCACAACCGTTGCTCCAGCATTTTGGTATTTCTGCCACTGCACGAGCGAGCTTTAGTTTTTATAACACGGTTGAAGAAATTGAGCAGTTCATCACCGCTTTACAGCACGTGATTACACTCTGTAAATAGATGTAAATCAATGTAAATAGAGGATATTTTCTCTTTTTTTTGAGAAGGCCGATTCATTTTTTTATACTAAAGCAAGTCGTCTGTTTTCGTCTAGCTATGTGAAAAATACTGCTATGAATCCTGCTTTTTTACAGATACTGAATTATGCTTTGGTGATTATTGCAATCATCATCATCACCAATATTCTACCCTTTGGTTGGGAGCAGGCATGGAACTTAACCCCTTGGGTACAAACCGATATTTGGAGCGTTAAACTTCCCCTAACGCATAAGCGAAGTATGGCTTATCTCAGTAAAGTGATTGAAACACAAGCCGAAGATTCTTGGGGGGAATGGCTCTTCAACAAAAGTAAAAGAATTCAGTTATTCTGGCACCCTGAAGACAAGACGCAATTTAAGCTTTCCATCATTCCCAGAAGAAACAGAGGTGGCCTAAATTTTGTCGCCATGGGCCGACTCAAAAGTTATGCGGACCAAACCACCTTGATTCAAATTCGATTTCAAGTCAGTATTCCTGAACAAATCTTCTTTTATTTTTGTCTCAGTGTAGGATTATTCTCTTTTTATATGGGGGTGTCGACTTACAGTACGAGCACGCCTACTTTTCTTTTTTTGTCCCTACTATTTTTATTCATGGGGGGATATGTCCTTGTTTGGGGACGCAACCAATTGGAACAACGCGTACAACGGGTAATTCTACTCACTGATTTAGACCAAGTGTTGATGCTCGATGAAGCAGAACAACGACTTTACCACACGTTTCGTCCCTTACGGTGGTTAAGCCACCACCCTGAATAACCAAACGTCCTTACTCCCTTATAAAAGGAAGTAAATCACTCAACAAATCAGCACAAAGCCCCAAACTAGCGACGGGGGGATTGCAATAATTGCAAGGCCATCTGGATTTGATCTTCAGGACTACTTTGTTGCGGCATTAAAGGCAATTGTTGACTCGCCACTTTCGGACGAGGTTGCCGTTTCGCCGCGCGTCTGGCCATAGGGGGTTGTTGCGCCAGTAGTCGATGAGAAGAAGACGGCTCTACAAGACTTTGAGACTCACTGAGTTCTTGAACACCTGTTCTAACCTGTTGGTGCAAATCACCCAAACGTTCTTCCATGGTACTGAGCAAATCAGCCGCATAGTTTTTTGCCGAATGACGGACCCACTGCGCTTCTTCTTCGGCTGCTTGCTTTAAGGCCTCGCATTGCGCTTGGGTTTCCTCTTTTAACAGATTCAATTCACTAATCATTTGGGAACGAATACGTTGCGCTTCATCTTGAATCGCGTGCATTAACTCGGACTCAGACAAAAGACGTTGACGGTCATGCTGTGCATTTTGCAACAATTGAATGGCCTGTTGACGGGCATCTTCAAT
>JBIJBR010000063.1:0-8142 GCA_044345135.1 Vampirovibrionales bacterium | reverse complement strand
AAACAGGAAAGACGGCCATTGCCTTAGACACCATCCTCAACCAAAAGGACAGTGATGTCATTTGTATCTACTGTGCCATTGGACAAAAAAATTCCACCGTGGCACAAATCGTCAAAACCTTGGAAGAAAATGGTGCGATGGATTATTCAATCGTTGTGGCCGCTTCTGCAACGGATTCTCCTTCCATTCAATTTTTAGCGCCTTATGCCGCCGTAACCCTAGGCGAATACTTCATGCACCAAGGCAAACATGTTTTAGTGATTTATGATGATTTGTCCAAGCATGCTGTGGCGTATCGTACCTTATCCCTTTTATTGCGCCGTCCACCAGGTCGTGAAGCCTACCCTGGGGATGTCTTCTACTTACACTCACGCCTACTCGAGCGGGCCGCCAAATTAAGCGATGCACTTGGGGCAGGTAGTATTACCGCCTTACCCATTGTTGAAACACAAGCAGGGGATGTGTCTGCCTATATTCCCACCAACGTCATTTCCATTACGGATGGACAAATCTTCTTAGAATCCGATTTGTTCAACGCAGGGATTCGTCCTGCCGTGAATGCGGGGATTTCCGTGTCTCGTGTTGGGGGATCTGCTCAAACCAAAGCGATTAAATCTGAAGCAGGGCAATTGCGTTTGACCTTGGCACAATACCGTGAACTCGAAGCCTTCTCTCAGTTCGCCAGTGACTTAGACGCCGCGACACAAGCACAACTTCGACGAGGTCAGCGCTTGGTTGAACTCCTCAAGCAGCCTCAATATAACCCGTATTCCGTCGCAGAAATGTATAGCCTCTTGCTTGCCGCCAACAAAGGGGTGCTGGATCCCTTAGAGCTCGATCAAGTTTTACCCTTTATTAAAGCGTGGCTACAAGAATACAAGTCCCTGCATACTGATCTGTATGACATTATTAATACAGGGCAAAAAGTAGAAGAAGGGCATAAAAAACATCTGCTGGAATTGATGACCCGTTTGCGTCAAACGCAGTTCACGGTCGTCTCTTAAATCACCCCCTCTCTATTGAGGGAGTCTCCACTAGGTTTTGCCTACCGTAATGCCTCAAGTATCTCAAATCAGAACAAGGACTTTTGCTTCCTATGCCCAATTTAAAAGACATTCGTACTCGTATTAAAAGTATTAAAAATACACAAAAAATTACGCAGGCCATGCGAATGGTTGCCGCAGCCAAAGTTCGCAAGGCGGAAAATCACCTCAAGCAATCTCGTCCGTTTACGGATTTACTAGAACAATTGATGATCAAAGTTTTTCCTGAGCTCTTGTGTCATTTGGATGTCTTGCGAGAATCCCCTTACTTTCACACCCTTCATACGGGAACGGTAAGGCGCGTCGGCTTATTTGTGGTGGCGGCAGATCGTGGATTATGCGGGTCTTACAATAGTGTCATGCTCAAAAAGCTCAATACTTTATTGACTGAGTATCGTGAACAAAACATTGTGGTCCGCCTTTATTTGGTAGGCAATAAATCCATTCGTTATGTAGCCAAGCAACATGCCGATTTAGAAGTCTTGGCCAAAGCGCATCACATTACCTTGCCTGTGGATTACATCCATGCTGAAAAAGCAGGAGACCTCTTACTACAAGCTTTTTTAAATCGGAAAATTGATCGTTTAGAAGTGCTTTACACTCAATTCAATAATATGGTGTCTTACGAACCGATACATAAAGCGGTCTTGCCGATTGATTTAGAAGCGTTAGAAGCCAAAGCCCTCAATGCTCCCGTCCAAGAAAAGAAATTAGGCTCTAGCTTAGAATTTGAACCCGAACCCTTGGCCTTAATTGAAGAAATTATTCCCATGTACGTTAAACGGCAATTGTTTGGTGTTTTATTGGAATCGGTCACCAGTGAGCTTGCCTCCCGTATGACGGCGATGGCCAATGCCACCGATAACGCGAAAGACCTGATCCATCGCTTAACCTTGATTTACAACAAAGCGCGACAAGCCGCCATTACGCAAGAAATTATGGAAATTGTCGGCGGTGCGGAAGCCTTAAAATAAGCTTTTCCTCAAGCATACGTACACTCAACGATGTCCTAAAGCAGAATTCCAATAGGTGAACGGCTTTATTAAAGGGTTTCGGCGCGTACTTCGTGATCTAACTTAAATAAACAGTGGCCACAACGTAGCTTAAACACCAACCATGCTTGATAGTCTAAGTCCTCTCTTAAATGGGTACGGGTCAACAATTCTCCCCCACAATCTGGACAAGGCCAAAAGCCTTCGGGATGGCGTTCCATTTCTTTCAAAGGCAAACGTTTCCCGTTATTAAAAAACGCGATGTGATGAACATTCACATGTTCTAAAGCCACCGCGCCCGTTTGAACACAGGGCGCGTCAATTTCATATTGTTTCAATTCCTGCGGGACACATTTTAAAACACGCGCCAAGCGGCCACGGTTCATGACAGACAAAAACAACAAACGCCCTTCTTCCAACTGCTCTAAAATTCCCAAAGCAATGCCAGATTTTTCCGCCACTTGCGCTAAACTAAAAGCTCGGGCTAGGCGTCGCTGCTGAATAAACGTGGCCAAAGTGGGCTTCATCGCATTCACATCCGTCATAGTCGTGGGGGACATACACACAGGGACAGCCTTCCGTGTAACAAATTGTAAACAACCCCTTAAGTTTAGCATAAAAAAGCCGATAACTATTATATAAGGCTTACCGCCTTTCATCTTTCTTCTGAACAGGGGGACATAGCAACGAGAGGCAGTACGGAATCGTATTGCCGTTTTTCTTTTCATTTTTTTTGAGCCCTTTCTCATGAGGCAAGCCTCTCCCGTTTAAAATCGCTTTTTATGCTAGACTACTTATGCTAGACTACAAGCGTGTTGGCAGTGATTTATTTCCAGAAAGCCTTGTCTCATGTCCAGTCATTCGACCCCCGCTTCCCCTCTCCTGAAAGCCCCCCTTTCCCCGCAAGATGTGTGGGCGCTCGATGAGATTCTAAACAAGCAGCCTGCTTTCCACTTTGTAGGCATTGGAGGAGCAGGCATGAGCGCTTTGGCACTGGCCCTGCATCATAAAGACTTTAACGTTTCTGGCAGTGATCTGCAACGTTCCGCCACCACTGAACATTTAGAAGCCGCAGGCCTCACCATTTTTTACGGGCATCACGCGACGCAAGTGCCTGCCCATGCGGTGCTGATCATCTCTACCGCGATTGACGAGCAAAATCCTGAACTACAAATCGCGTTGGAACGACAACAAGTCATTTGGCATCGATCGCAAGTACTACAGTGCCTAATTCACAGTACACGGCTTGGCACAGAAACCACCATTGGTTTAACAGGCACGCACGGTAAAACGACCCTGACAGGCTTAATGGACAGCATACTCCATGGCGCAGGACTTGACGTGATGAGCATTGCAGGGGGCAAGCTCCCGCACTTGAATCAAAACATTCGTTTGGCGAACCACCCACGCTACTGTGTGGCGGAACTTGATGAAAGTGACGGTACCATTCTTCGCTATGCCCCGACCTTCACCATTTTAGCCAATCTAGAACTGGATCATGCGGATCATTATACCCATGGATTAGAAGAATTACTTCACACGTTTCGCTGTTTTTTAACTCAATTAACGAGTTTGCCTTCCGCCTCTCCTCATCCCCAAACCCTTATTTTAAATGGACAGTGCCCACATACTCGTCAAATGGTCTCGTCTCTGCCTGAAGGCGTACGCGTGGCGTGGTTGATCGACCGTCCCGAAATCGTCCCTGAGTTCAAGGGGACAGACGATGTCTTTTTAATTCAGACGAGCGGAAATAGTGACGCGTCCTACACCTTATCTCAACGACCTATCAATGCCGATGTGAACACTTGGCACGCCTTGGGCTCCTTTAAGCTCTCCGTGCCGGGCTGGCACAATGCATGGAACGCCAGTATGACGGCAATGGTAGGACATTACTTAAGTATCCCTTGGTCTAAAATTGCAGAAGGCTTACACGCCTTTACGGGCATGGGTAGGCGCTTTGAAGTGCTCGGTCATTATCAAGGGGCTTTACTGGTGGATGATTACGCGCATCACCCCACTGAAGTGGTCGCCACCTTGTCCGCCACACGTCAATACATGCACGATCAATCACGACACGGTAAACTCATGGCCTGCTTTCAACCGCATCGCTATACTCGCCTAAAGGCCTTGTGGGATGATTTCCTTAACGCCTTTCAGCAGGCGGATGTCCTTTACCTGCTGGAGACCTACCACGCGCATGAAGCGCCTATTGAAGGCATCACGAGTGAGGCTTTTGCCAAAGCGCTTCAACAGCAATTCCCCCATGCGGCCATTCATTATGCGCCTGATCCCGCTGTATTGATTCAAACCCTTCAAAGTCAAGCCCGTGAAGGAGATCTCATTTTGTCGATGGGAGCAGGCAATATTACAACGCTCTTGCGTGGGTGGCCCGCATCAGAAAAAGAGGCTGCGTATGTCGTCGATTGAGACCCCACCCTTTTTGGATCTAAAACCCGACTATAACAAAACGGCGGATCACTACAGCACCTACCGTATTGGAGGCCCCATTGAAGTCGCGTGGTTTCCAATTTGCCTAGAAGACAGTCTCGCGTTACTCAGGTGCTTACATCCACACATTCAAGCCCGTCACACCACCTTAAGCACCATTGGCTGGGGCAGTAATACGTTAATCGCCAGTCAAGGTATTACAGGACATACACTCATCACGCGTAAACTGACTAAGATTCAACACCAAGGCGATGGGGTCTTCATCATAGAAGCAGGGGTTCACTTGGCCAAGGTGGCTCACACGGTCATGGAAGCAGGCTATAGCTTGGGCGAATATATGATTGGGATTCCCGCCACCATGGGAGGCGCCACCGTCATGAATGCAGGCGCCATGGGGCAAGAGACTGCTCACATTGTGGAGCGAGCGCTTATTTTTGATCTAGATCAGGGGGAGGCGCACTGGCAAGAGGCCTCTCAACTGGGCTATGCGTATCGCTATAGTACCCTTAAACCGACACAACATATTGTACTGGCCACCCAATGCCGTTTTCTTCAAGGAGACCCTCACGCCAGTCAAGCCAAAATGGACGCCAACATGCAATTCAGAAAAACGCATCACCCAATGGAACCCAATGGGGGCAGTGTGTTTCGCAATCCTTCTGATGCACCTAGTGTGGGACAAATGATTGATGAACTAGGGGGAAAAGGCCAATGGCGCGTCGGCGGTGCTGAAATCAGTCGCTTGCACGGTAATTTCATCATTAACACCGGCCACGCCACGTCATGGGACGTCCTTTCCCTGATGCGACAAATGCAAGTCGCCGTGTGGGACACACATCAGATCCGTATTTACCCTGAAAATCGTTTCATCGGCCATGCTAGCTCAGAAGAACGCGATCTATGGCACGCTTTAACAGAAGGAGACCTTCATCATGACCCTTAATTTTTCCACGACCGATGCGCCCTTTGAAGGATGGACGAATGAAGGCGAGCACGGTCTTTTACACATTGATAAAACGGCGCGTATTGCCGTCTTATGTGGCGGGAAATCCTCTGAACGTGACGTATCTCTTCGCTCAGGACAAAATTGCTACCAAGCCTTGCTCCGCTTAGGGTATACCCATGTTAAACTCATTGAAGTGGACCGTTACCTTCCCCAACTGTTACTGGATTTAGGGGTTCAGGTGGCTTTTTTAACCACGCATGGAGAACAAGGGGAAGATGGGGCGATTCAAGGACTTCTTGAGATTTTAGGCATCCCCTATACGGGCAATCGTATACAGGCGAGTGCCATCACCATGAATAAATCCATGACCAAACGAATCCTTCACGAAGCAGGGCACCCCGTCTTGAAATCCAAAACCTTTTATTGGAACCCTGAAGAAGGCACCGATTTTCGATTTATTGAAGCCTTATTACAGGACATTGGGCTGCCTATGATGATCAAACCCTTAGAAACGGGTTCAAGTGTAGGGATGTCCAAGGTGGAGCATGCAGGGGAACTCGTTGATGCGCTTAACCTAGCATCAGAACATGGCGGCATGCTGATGGCAGAATGCTTCGCCAAAGGGAAAGACCTCACCGTAGGCGTCGTACAAATCAACGGCATCCCCACGGTTACCCCGATTCTCGAATTACGTCCCAAAACAGGATGGTATGATACCAAAGCCAAGTACACCAAAGGTTTGACGGATTTCATTTTACCCGCAGAACTTAGCCCCTTGCAAAACGAAGCCATTCAACAAGAAGCTTTAGCGGTCCATCACAGTTTGGGTTGTCACGGCGTTAGTCGTACCGACTTTGTCACCACTGAAACAGGGGACTTTTACATCTTAGAAGTCAACAGTATTCCGGGCATGACGGATTTAAGCGACCTCCCTGCTCAATGTCAAGCCATGGGACTTTCCTACGATGACTTGGTGGACCATGTGCTCCATACCGCCGTGCATACGCCTGAAATCATTGCTAAAATCAAGCGTCCCTACTCGACCGCCGTTTAAGTCTTCATCATCAAAGCCGATTTGGAAGAACACCCTTCATGCCTGAAGATCTATCCCCCCTTTCCGAAAGCGATGCGCCCCCTGCCGTCAATCTGCCCGAAACCTTAGAGCGCCCCACCCCCGTGGAGCTCCCTGAACCAGAGGCATCCCCCCCTCCCACACAGACGCCTCGACAAGATGCTCAAGCACGACGACGTCAAAAAATAAGGCATCTATGGCAAAGTCGCGTCCTTGAGTTGGGACGGCTTGTCACCTTTGCACTATTATGCTATGGCCTCTTTATTGGATTCACCCTCCCTCAATGGACGCTCACCCCCTCTCAAATACACGTCAGTGGTCAGCGGATGATGCACGCCAAACGCATCCAAGACGCGCTGAAATCAGAACTGGGCAAGCACCTGCTCTTTATCAATCCCATTGAAATCGCTCAACACGTCGAAGCTCAAGATCCTCTGCTTGCAAGCGTACAAATTCGGCGACGACTCTTACCCTCCCCCTATTTAGAGGTTCAAATTAGCGAACATCGCCCCTGGGGATTGGTCTATAACCCGTGGGAAAAAGCAACGGTTTTGGCATGGCAACAAAACATCAAAGATCACCCCAACGCGTTCATCCCTCCCCCTTTTGCCTTTATTTTAGACACCTATAAAAGCTTACATTTTACGAGCCAACATTACCAGTTGCCCCGACAAAGCTTGGCCAATCACTATACGCTGATGTTTATGGACACGCTTTGGTATCGTCAAATTCCGCCGAGTAAACGGCAAGCCCTTTTACAAGATTTGGACCGTATGATTGAAGGCCTCCGACAAATCAAAGGCATCGATGTGCAAAGTATTGGCCTGTCCAAACGGCAACAAGTCACGTTGGATATCACCTTCAAAGGGCAAAGCCTTCAAGTGGTGGCGGGTCCTTTAGACGCCCCTATTTTTAAGCGTGTGGCACGCCTTAAAGCCACCTTACCCACCATTGAAAAATTAAATACCCAAAATCCTAAAAACCCTATTGATCGTATTGACCTACGTTGGAATGAAAACGTCTATTTACACCGCCAAAAGGGTAGTGTCCACAATAATGATCCCTTCAATACCCTTTAGACTGGACCCCCTATGCTTCCGACGACTCCCCAACGGATTTTACTGGTACGACTCAGCGCGAATGGTGATATCGTCCAAAGTTTTGAAACCTTAAAGCAAACCCGCCAACGCTTTCCCAACGCCTTTATCGGCTGGGTGGTCAGCAGTGAAGGCGCTTCCCTATTAGAGCAAGTCTCCCCCTACGTGGATGCTATTCATATCCTCCCCAAGCACGCGTGGTCTAAAAACTGGATCAAAGCCTTCTTTCCCTTGCTTCCTATGGACACACACGTAGCAGAAGTCCTTCGTAACATCAAGGCACAGCGCTATGAAGTTGCGATAGATGTTCAAGGGTTAAACAAAAGTGCGGTGCTCCCCTGGATACTCGGTATTCCTTATCGTATTGGTTTTGAAAATGCGAGAGAGCAAGCACGCTTTTTCTACACGCATACCCCCGCACGTTGGGTAGGCTTTTATCACCCCACCCAACACGCCACGCTAGAATTTGCATCACTCTTACAGGCGTGGACAGCCCCCCCCACCGAAACCAAGCCCCTCGCCAAGCGGCCTTCCCATGCCGAAT